>JADFMC010000122.1 GCA_022564085.1 Fidelibacterota bacterium
AACGGGCTCTGGCCGTGGGGGCGTCAGTTTTCATCGAGATCGTCCAACGGATCATGCCGGGCGCCTGAACATTGATTATGGGCCGGAGAAGTACCGAATGATTACCGAGCTGATCCTCAAGGTAGCCGTTCCCAGGTACCGGCCAGGCGGTAAGATCATCGCCCGCGCCCAAATCGGACGATTGCAGGCCTGGGTCAGCATGGGTATAAACGGCCTGTTGGCTGCAGTTAAAATGGCCCTGGGTCTGGCGATCAACTCCCTGGCCCTGACCGCGGATGCTATCCACACTATCTCCGACCTGGCTACTTCGGCTGTGGTGCTGTTCGGGTTTAAGATCGCCGCTAAGCCGGCCGACAAGGAACACCCCTACGGCCATGGCCGCGCCGAATATATTGCTACCTTGATTATCGCCATCATGTTAGGGGTGATAGGCTTCGAGTTCATTAAGTCCTCCGTGGGCCGGCTGATCAATCCGCTGCCGGTATCCGCCGGCCCCTGGGTACTGGTAGTGATCGGGCTGACCATTGTTATCAAGGCCTGGCTGGGCCAATTTTCCAAGACCCTGGGCCGGTTGATCGATTCCTCCACCCTGGCGGCCGACGCCTGGCACCATCGCAGTGATGCTATCAGTTCGGTACTGGTATTAGTGGCGGTCTGGGGCAGCTCCTTAGGACTTACGGCTCTGGACGGTATGGGCGGGATGTTGGTCGGAGTGTACCTGATATGGTCCGGCTTCTCCATCGCCAAGGATGTAATTGATCCCCTGATGGGCGAGGCGCCGTCTAAGGAGCTGGTGCGTCGTATCAGGCAGCTGTGCCAGAGCCGTGAAAACATCCACGACGCTCACGATATTACCATCCATAAATACGGCCAACACCAGTTCATCGGCCTGCATGCCGAGGTCAGCAGCCTCCTATCTATCCAGGAAGCCCATGATATCGCCGAGCAACTGGCCGATTTCCTGCAGGAGCAGCTGGGGGCCTACGCCATCATCCACGTCGATCCCATAGATCTGGATAATCCCCTGGTTAACATGGTCGGCGAAAAATTGAACGAGCTGCTGTCCAGCTCACAGGTTTTTAGCGGCTATCATGATCTTAGGGTAGTGGAGACTCAACAACATAAAGTGATCCTGGTTGAGATGGAGGTCAAGGCTGACATCGACCTGCAGCAGCAGGAAACCGCCCGTCGCCAGTTAGCCGACAATCTTAAAGAGCATTTCACGGACAGCGAGGTGGACATCCAACTCTCGCCGCTACACACCTACCGTTAATTACTATTTCATTCTGTTTAGCGCTTGGCACTACAGCCGGCAGTATTATATTTCACTCCCTCTTGAAAGGGATGGGGGCATTATTAAGGGTTAGAAGTGTTTAGCAGTCACGATTCGTAGAGTAGCCAGTGATAGTTTCAACCAGCGGCAGGCCAGTCTCCGGGCAAAAATGAGACCGGCCTTCCACCAATTACGCCGCCTGATCTTAAGCGCATCATTGGGTATGCTGATAGTCTTGGTTCTCCCGGGCTGCAGTGGGACCGGGCAGATTGGGCGTTCCGGCCAGCGTATTTATACCCCGCTAGCCGATAGCGATAAACTGGTTTCCGACCAGCCGCTGGGTGCTACCTTTTTCGCCGGACGCACAACTTTCCGGCTGTTCGCGCCCCATGCCACCCGGGTCAGTTTGGTGCTGCTCCCGCGCTACGATGCCTTGGCCGGGGATGAAATACCGCTGTCCCGGGACAAAAAAGGGGTCTGGTCCGTGGCTCGCCTGGGTCGCCTGGAAGGACAGGTCTATGGCTACCGGGTCTGGGGGCCCGACGGTCCCAGCCACAACTACGATCCCACCAGGATCGTTAGCGACCCCTATTCGAAAGTGGTCATAACGCGCAACAGCCCTGATCGTCACAGCCGGTCATTGATCCTGCACGACAATTTCTCCTGGCGCGGCGACACCTGGAGCGGTCTGGAGCTGCGGGACGCTATCATCTACCAGCTGCACGTGCGGCACATGACCGCTCACACCAGCGCCGGCTCGTCCATCCCTGGCAGCTATCTGGCACTGGTAGGCAATAACTCTGGCGGCGGCCTGGCGCATCTGCTGGACCTGGGCATAAACGCCGTGGAGCTGCTGCCGGTGATCGACCATGTACGCCCGGTACCCGGGAATCAGCGGATCGCCGCTGGGAGCCAGGTTTACGATCAGCCCTCTGTGTGCAATCACGGCGGTTACCCTGCCAGCCATCTTATGGCGCCGGCCGCTTACTTCGCCTCCACCGCCAGCCGCGCACCGGACGCTTGGATCGGCCGCGATGGGCTCCAGGTGCGGGAGCTCAAGGAGCTGGTACGCCAGTTGCACCAGAGCAGCATCGCCGTTATACTTGATCTGCCCTTTTCAGCCGTATCATCTACCGATCCGTCATCGCTATTATTCATCGATAAGTCTTATTACTTCCAGCTGGATAGTCTGGGCCGGCCGCTATCTGATGATGATCATAACTATCGGCTGCGCCTGGAAGCACCCATGGTACAACGGTTGATCCTGGATGCCCTGCGCTGGTGGCAGACCGAGTATCACATCGATGGATTCCGCTTCCCCCACGCAGACCGCTTCGATGAGGCCACCGCCCGCCGAATCCTGGAACAGGCCCGCAAAGTCAATCCCCAGGCCATAATAATTGGTGATACCGGCGGGGACACTATTGCCGCCGAGCGGTTAGCCGACTGGGGCTGGGCGGTATGGAACGACCAGTATCGCAGCGCTATCAAGGGGTCGAATCCCGGCGATGGTCGCGGCTTTATCTTTGGGGGCTGGTCAGGCGATAACAACCCGGCCACCCTGGAACGCTATTTCCTCGGTTCGCCCCGGGAACTGGGCGGACAGTTTCACCATCCCGGTCAAGCTGTCAATTATCTGGCTTCGCATACCGGCGATCCATTGGGTGATTTCATCCGCATCGCTGGAGGCTTCGTCGATCCGCAGCGACCGGTTATCGACCGCACGGCGCAAGGTGCTGTCCGGGGGAAGCAACTGGCTTATAATACCTTGGCCGCTCTAAGCTTGCTTACCTCACAAGGCGCTGTACTGATCCCCGCCGGCCAGGAATTCGCCCACAGCCGCTTTAACGCTCCCGTTCCTCCCACGGACGACCGGCCTAGTCAACCAGACCTGAATGCGGCCGCCCGAGAGCATGATACTTGCTATATCGACTGGCGTTTTAAAGAAATTAATCACAATCTGTTTAACTATTATCGCGGCTTGATTAAACTACGGCGGAAATACAGTGCCCTTCACCGGATCGATCCTCTCCGGATTCAATTCTTCCCCGGCCGTAGCGATCTCGGCTTGGCCATGTTGCTGCCCGCCGGCGATGCTGCTGATCAAGTTGATTTATTTGTTATTCTCAATGGCCACCCGCTCCAGGCCGATGAATTTGCCCTGCCGCCAGGAAAGCGCTGGACGGCGCTGGCCACCTGGAGCAAGGCCGGCACAAAATCTATAGTCTCCGGATTATCGGGGGTGATCAGCATCCCGCCCACTGCCGGAATGATACTTATGCGCTGATAACAATAAATACGCCTCCGTTTTGGCATCAATGGAATCGCCCCTTATTTTCTCATTACTGGTCGCTTGATCTGTGGGAGTCATTGACCAATGTTCGTTATTACCTATAAGTCTCTCTTAAACAATGAACCATACCTCACCTGACGAGGTATTTATATCGGTCTTTCATCTATCGCTTTTAAACCCACTACAAGTGATATGTATCCTCCACTGTAATTTAGCTTTACGGCCTTTCATATACCTCTCCATATCATACTACTTTCCATCCGTACTGTGCTTGGCCACTATTATGCCCATTGCTTTTGTGTTTTTATTTTTTGTTAACGCGCTGGTAGTATATTGAATATCGTTTCACTGTTTTGTAGGCATCACAATTATTATATATTGCGTGGGAAATACTTTTGATATAGACTACATAAATAACTTTTTATTAACCGACTTAGTGGAAAAGGTTTGTTCCAGATTTATTACCGCCGTTTAATAATGCAGACGCAGCCACTTATATGGTTACATATCCATAGTGGTTTACTCCGCACTGTTAGCATAGCCACAATCTGATGCGCTCCCCTTATATAAACGATCTTGTGATCGACTTAAATTGTGTGCGGCGTATGATTCGTAATTGATATGGTTATCTGCTAATATAATATTCCGAACAGCCTGCTATGGATATGCAGGTATTAAACAGAATAATAATGATAGATTTTATAACCGTCAGCCAATGAATTATAACATATTGATGCACCATCTGACTAACAACTGTTAATAACTTAAAATGATCTAAAGTTTAAAATAATTACGGTTCTGTGATTATATCGGCTAATAAACAGGTCTACGGATATAACGGTCGACACACTGTTAATAAAGGCACTAAAAAGGCTCATGAAATAACGGCGTATTATAATCAGATAACAGTTTTAATACCTTATCCCTTTGATAGCTATAATAACCACCATTCCATCCGAAGGCTTATCGGTTTGAAGGAACGCCCTGCTGTCCAGGATAATCAATGCTTGCTAAACAATCACTTGAAAAAACTTAAATTCTGGCTGGGTTATTTGTTTTCTCCTCTACCTCTCCTTCCCTGCAATGATATTTTATCTCTGCTATCATATTCACACCAATAGCCAGACTATGGTCCCTTTAGCAACCTTAGTGTTCGCCTGGCCCCTTGGTTGCCGCTGGCCGATAGCGGGTCCAACTGGGTTGAAGCCCGCCAAAGGCGGGGCACCGCCCCCAGCTGCGGATCATAATACCGCGCCCCGGAGTTATATAGCCCGTGGCCGTCGTCCTCCTTGCCGGCGAACTTATACTCGTTGGCGCTGCCGGTGGCCGCACGGTCCTCGCCTACGGCGGGACTGGGAGCCTGGCCGAAGGGGTAGTGGTGCCGTTTCCAGATGGGATATTCGCTTTCTTCGGGCAGCACCCGCGCCGAGCCCAGCATGTCGTTATGGAGCCACCGATCGTCCCAATAATAGGGCGCCTGGCGTGCGATCCGTCGGCCGTTGGCATATATGTAATTGAACTTCCAATTACCGCTACCGTCGTACTCGGACAGCACCTGCCCCTGGCCAATAATATAGCGTTTGGTGCCGCCCTGGGTGACCTGCTCAACGCGCTCCCTGTCCGCATTGTAGCTCATCGTCGCCAAGGCCAGGCGGTGGGTGCTATGGCCGTCGAAGTAGTCTTGGAAATAGATGCTCACGCCACCAATACACAAGGCGGGTTGAAAGAAAGCAATTTTATGTTTTAGGGCGATTATTTGTGGCGGCCCGGCTTTGGCTGTGCTCCTCCGCACACCAGGCGAACGACAGAGGGAATTGTAGATTGTCAATTGATCCGCCAGCTGGCGGATTGATGATTGGGGAGCAGTTCCGGATAATTCCGAGTCTTGCCCTTAGCGGAGCCGAAGGGTCCTGGTTCCCGGTTTCCTTTTCTTTAGCATACTTTGCGCCCCAGACCCCGCCATCGGCCTGCCCGGCCAGGGCGGGGTTCGGCCCGTCAGGAGGAAGGCTTGGCGGTCATCTCTTTCCTGCTACTGCCATAACCTCGGCCAGATGGTGAGCTGGGCGCACCAGGCGAACGACAGCACACCGAAAAATCCCTATATTCCCCTCGCTCTTTGAAAATTTTAATCCTGAGCTTGCCGAAGGGCTGCCCCTTGACCCCGCCACCGGCCAGCCCGGCCAGGGCGGGGGAGTCTGCCGGAAGGACGGACCGATGGCGAGTTACGACTTCCCCCTCGCCTTCAGGAGAGGGGGCGATACGAAAGTGTCCGGGGTGAGGTCCGGCTCCGGTATCGAACGGCAGTTAACCTCCTAATTATTATATATTTACACGCTTATTCGCGCCCTTTGCGCCTTTGCGGTTAAATTTAAAAAAACCAAAAGGTTTACCTCCCCCGTCGACAAGCGTGATCCTTTTGATAGCCCATAGCTATCTTTCGACGATCCTTTTGGGGGTCCTTTGTGAGCCTATCGTAGATCTATTGCGGTCCAATCATGAGCCCGCTATGACGCGCTCAAGCTGTCCTTCAAGTAGTGCTTCACCTGATCGAGGGAAACCCGCTGCTGCGCCATGCTGTCCCGGTCTCGGATAGTGACCGTCTGGTCCTCCAGGGTCTGGCCGTCGATGGTGACACCAAAAGGTGTACCGGCCTCGTCCTGCCGGCGGTAGCGGCGGCCGATAGAGCCCCCGGCGTCGTAGAAGGCCGAGAAGTCCCCCAACAGGTCCTCCACCAGTTGACGGGCGATCTCCGGCATGCCTTCCTTGTTCACCAGCGGAAACACCGCCACCGTAATCGGCGCCAGCGAAGGCGCCAGCCGCAGCACCACCCGCAGCTCCCCCTTGACTTCTTCCTCGTGATAGGCGTCAGTCAGGACGGTCAGCACCGTGCGGTCCACCCCGGCGGAGGCCTCCACTACGGCCGGTGTAACGTGCTGGTTGGTGGCCGGGTCCAGCCAGGAGAGCTTCTTCCCGCTGAACTGTTGATGGCGGTCCAGGTCGTAAGTGCCGCGGTCGGCGATACCCTCCAGCTCGGCCCAGCCAAAGGGGAATTCGTACTCCACGTCATAGCAGGCGCTCGAGTAGTGGGCCAGCTCGTCTGCGCCATGGGGCCGCAGCCGTAATTTTTCCCTACGTACGCCAATAGAGGCGTACCACTCCAGCCGTTCTTGGGACCAGTAGTTCAGCCA
>JADFMC010000123.1 GCA_022564085.1 Fidelibacterota bacterium
AGGTAGGAGAAGGAAAAGCGCCCGTCATCAGCCAGATCGACACTCTGAAACAGGTCGTAGCCCACAGTGCTGTCGCTGGGGACAAACAAACCCACCACTGTGGTCGCGTTAGGATCGCTTTCCAATACCAGTCCCTCGATTCGGCCGGTGGGAATCTCCCCCCCGGTGCTGAACACGTACTGCTGAGACCGGGACAGTCTATTGCGCCGGTAGTCCCGGATACCGCGCTGCAGTGTAAGCACGTAGGTCTGGTTGGCGGCCAGCGGCTGGGCCGGTTTTACGATCACCCGCCGCCCCCTGACCTTGGTGGTGAAGTCCACCTGGGGCGTAAAGATTAGCGATCCGGGGATGGACAGGGGATCCACCAATTCATCAAAATATATCTCGATCGATACCCGGGGGTCGATCCGGCGGCTGAGGTTGGGCGGCTGCAACCGGACCACTACCGGCCCGGTGTCGTCAACCGGTCCCCCCGAAGGCCCCTTGACCGCCGCGCAGCCCAGCATCAGCAGCGACTCCAGTGTAGTAAGCAGCGCGACAAAGCGGCGATATGTAGGTGGAACCAGCGACATGGCCGGTGAAATTAGTCGCGCGGGGCAAGCAATGCCAAGGCGGGGTAGAGATCGTATATTGGCGATTGAAAAATGAAAATTGGAAGAGATTAAAAGAGATTACAGCAAGGATCGCCAGGTGCAAGCGATAATTGCATCCAAAGCGAAGAAAACAAATCCTTGGAGTTAAAGGCCACACCGTTTAGTTTCGACCTGATACGCTCACATTACTCTGACAACAAACCAGTTTTAATCAAAATTAAAGACAAAGGAATCCGACCATGCACTCAACCGCCCGGTACTTCATCAAAACCGCCTTTTTCTTCTTTATCCTGGGCCTGCTGGCCGGGCTTTACCTGTACGCCGCCCAAGTTTTTGGCTGGGTGGCGCCGCCCACCCTGATAGTGGCCCATACCCACGTTCTGCTCATGGGCGGGATGCTGATGATGATCCTGGGGGTGGCCGTCTGGTTCTTCCCCCGGCCCACCAAGGACGATAGCAAATACAAACCGCGGGTGATTCTGTGGCTTTATTGGCTTTTCGCCGCCAGCACCCTCCTGCGCTTTGGGGCCGAGGTAATATCCGGCTTTCCCGGCTACCAGGGACTGCGAATGGCGGGCTTTATCATGTCCGTCCTGCAGGTAGGGGCCACCGTGGGGCTGGTCTATTCCATCTGGGGACGCATCCGGCCGGTGGGCAGCCAACTGCGGGAGAAGAAGGGGGAGGCGTTTTAGATCGCAAACTCGATACTGGATACTCGATGCTGGATGTTGGATATTGGATGGTATCTCGCCAGCGGCGGGGCTGGCTCCCCGAACTAGTAACTCGAAACTCGTAACCTTGCCCTGAGCACTTCGCTACGCTCAGCACAGGCCTGCCGAAGGGCCGGATGCGAAAGGAGCCCGGCTGCCCACGGCCGCCGAGCTCCTGAACGCTCACCAATGCAGGTAGGTGTCAGTCCCCTAGAGCCGCTAAGGCCTGTGGGCGTGCCAGGGCGTAGCCCACGCCCGGTGCAGACTATTGCCGCCACTCTGGCTAAAAACCTCGCCCCATTCGGCCACTTTGCGGTACAGCTCGGTGGCCCTATCCTGGTTGCCGGCATCGGATTCAGCCTTCGCCAACAGGTAGAACGTGTAGGTATCTTGTTGATCCGCTTGCCCAAGATGCTCAATGGCCGGGGCCTGCTCGCCCTTTTCGATGAAGATAGTTCCCAGTAGCAGGTGATGTACCTCCATTGCATCCGGGTCATTCCCAGCCTCGATGCTGGTCTTGAGCTCCGCGGCCTTCGCCATGGCCGCCTCGAAGTCCTGGCGTTTTGCTGCGATGAATGCTTCCTGGTAAAGGGCCCCGTTGGTGAAGAAATCAGTGACGGCCGGAGTAAAGCCTGCTCCCTGAACCACTTCCCGGCAAGCCGCCAGGCTCTGCTGGGCCTCAGCGAGGTTCCCCATTTCGGTATGGATGCGGCAGATGCCCGAATGAATCAGGGCCAAACGCCTGGGCAGATCGGCTTTGGCTGCCATCTCCAGGGCCTTGCCGATTTCCGCCAGTGCCTGCTGAGGCTTCCCTTCGTAGAGGTAGGAGAAGGCAATCGTTTCCAGATCAAAGATCTTTCCTAATGGCGTCTGTTCCATGTCGATGGCCTGGCGGATGGCCGCCCGCCCCTGATCGTAATGACCCATATAGATGTGGTTGAGACCGATCTTGCGCTGCGAAAAGGTAAACATGGGGTTTAGTTCCGCAGATTTCTTAAAGTGTTCGATGGCCTCCTCGTGCCGGCCCATCCTAGTTAATAGGTCGGCCATGGAATCGTAGGGATTGGCCTCATCGGGAATCAGGCGGATGTAATTCTGGAATGCCTCCTCCGCCTTCTCAAACCTGTTGTTTGCCATGTGAACGTAGCCCAGGCTGTTGTAGGGCGGCGCGAAGTCCGGATCGATGCCGATGGCCTTTTCGTATTCGGCAATGGCCTTGTCAAATTCATTCTGAGCACCATATGAAGCAGCCAGGGCAAAATGCGCGCGCTTGTCTTTGGGATACCTGCGCACCAGTCGCTTACGCAGCTGCATAGCCTTGACGGGATTGTTGTCCGCCGCCGCCTGGGAGGCCTCGATCAAAAGCCGTTCGCCCTCGGAGACGTTGGGCGCCAGGGCCCCGGCCCGATCCAGGTGCTCCCTAAATTCCTTGTTCGTGGCGACCGTTTGGGCACGAGCCCAATGGGCCAGGGCGAATTCAGGATCCATTTCGATGGCCTGCGAGTAAAGTTCCCGGGCCTCATCAAAGCGCAGGTTATCGCCTACCTGGCGGGCCTGGATGAAAATCTCCCGGGCCTCCTCCGAAGCGGTAGTGATGGGAATTTCGCCGGTTGCACCGCAGCCCACCATCAAGATGACAACTATGGCCGCGAACAGCACTCCGGCTGCACGTTTTATGGCAGTATCTATTCTCATGATTGCCCCCCAGCAATTAGTGCAGAGAGATAAGCGCAAGATAGTGAAATAGCAAGGTTTATCGAAGGCGGCCAGACAAAACAAACCGTCAATCGGTATTCCTATCGGTGGGGCAGTCCCTCTATAATATATCAATTGGGGAAATATATAACCTTATACAGTCCGGACCACGGACCTTAATGAATTACTAGGTCCTGATCGGGGGTTGGGATGAAGGGGTCAATAAGCAAACTGTGGGCTAGCCTCCCCTGCAAAAACAATTGAACGGCCCCCAGTAGATGCCCCTGACTGTTTTCTGATCCCTGAGCGGACCGCACCCCCTATTCGGTATACATATCGATCACCTGCTCAATGGCCTCGCTGCATACCCGGCAGAAGTGGTCGGGGTTGCGGGTGAACATCAGGCAGTCCACCTGGGGCCGGAAGAGTCCCTTAGCCTCATAACCCGCCCCTTCAAAAGCGCCCACCTTACCAAAGTGCGCTTCACCTTCCAGCATGGGCTTGGTGATGGCCTTGACCTCACCAAATAACGCCTCCAGCGCTTCCTCCGTGGCCCCCTGCTCCCTGAGTGCTGTGCGCCTGGCCTGGTAAGCGTATGACGCACTGTCGTAGGCCGCCTGGTTCCAGGGAGTGGGGAGGGGGGTTTCCGTTTCCACCAGGTGGCCCCATTTCAGGTTGGCGGGGTCCAGCAGGGCGGTAATGTTGGATTCCCAGGGCTCCACACCGGGAGGATTGAAATCCTCGTAGGCGGTGGAAGAGGTGTAGTATTCGTCAGCCAATCCGGCGAATGAGTGGCCGAACTCGTGGACCACGAGGTAAGGGGCCTGGCTGCTGTGGGCCGCGGCCGTGGCGTACAGGTTGAAAATGCCGCCCCCGCCGTATTTGCGGTCGTTGTTGATGATGATCAGGGCATCGTAGGGCACCTGGGCCGCCACCTCGCGCACGGTCCGGTTGGCATAGGTCAGGATATAGCGGTCCGAGTCCAGTGCGTTATAGCTCAGCCCCAACGGATTGTCGCGCCAGACACCCTGGCGGGGATTGCTGATCCCGGACTCGGCCGTGGGCAGGTGGATAGCCCGCACGTTGAAATCACCTTTGCGCGATTTGAACGGCTCGAAACTGAACAGTGCGGCCGCCAGGCGCTCAACGTCCCGCTTGAATTTCAGGCGCTCCCTTTTAGTATAGCCATCGCCCAAGAACAGGATGTCCACGCTGGTTTCCGGAGGCCCGCCCTCAAATACCGTCCAGACTTTGCCGGCGGGGGCCACCTCCGAGCGGTTGACGAACCGGCTGGTGGGATCGACCCCGGTTTCGTAAAAGGGGGCGAAGGTGCCATCAGCCTGGCGTTTGTTGAGCACCAGCCTCACCGGCGCCTTTGGCTCGGGGAAACGCTGCGACTCGTGGAAGGTGCCCCAGACCCCGTCGTGGGCGGGACTGGTGGTCTCGTACTCACCGTAGATGGAGGCAAAACCGCGGGAGTAGAGCAGCTCGCCGGAAGCAGCATCGAATACCTCGAACAGGTACTTACCCCGGTTGGTGCGATCCACCAGCTGCACCCGGCTGCCGGGCCAGGGGCCTTCCAGCCGCACCTGGTCCAGGGAGACATGTTCCTCGTCGAAGGTACCGCTGTGATAATAGTCCAGGCGCAGGGTGCGGCCGGTGAAGGTGTCGTCAAAAGCCGCTGATTGGGCGAAGGTAATGGTTGAAAGCAGAAGCAGAATACGAATCATTGGGTTGCCTTGTCGTACCTAAAAGCGATGGATAGTATGGATGTGCACGTTTGATGTATAAATCTCAAATGCATTTATTGAGCGCGATATTAGAGCCGGTTTGGGGTTTTTACCAAATCCTGGCGTCCATTCAATCCGGCTGGACTTACCTCGGGACATCTTCCAGCCGAATTCCTTTGCCGGCCCGCAGGCTGCTACGGGCGGCGGCCACCCGGGCCTGAAAGCGGGGATCGTTTGCCAGGCGGTAATCGAACCAATCGTCCTCACTGTCAAAACCTATCAATACACCGGCCGGTTTTCCATGCCGGGTGATGATAATTTCGTTCTGACCAGCCGACCGGAGATACTCGGAGAGATGGTCCTTGATTTCAGATAACGGTACTCTTTTCATTTGAACTTCCCCACTTTCTCCAGCCAGACAATGGCGCTGGTTTTAGGTATAATCGCTAAGACTTCAACCGACCTTTCGGCAACATCAAAAAAAACCCGAAATTCACCTACACGCAATCGATACTGCGGTTTGGCAGTTCCTCGGAGGCGTTTGATCCGGCTTCTACTGATCTTATCGGGCTCATATCGCAAGTGCTTTTCAATTGCATCAAGCAAAATGGAGCGATTTCTAGCGGTTAAACTTTTGAGATCATTTACGGCCTCGGGAGCCATAAAGATTTCGTACTTCATTCTGGCCAGATAGTAGCCAGAATATGTTGAGATGTCAAGATGTTATTCTGCGCGTGAAATTAGAAGCTGTTGCGGGGAATGATCCGGACAGTCGTCCACGGCCTCCTTGCAAAAGACGATATACCCACCGAGCGAACGAACGAGCGCCACAAGATGCCTACCGGAATCCGATTTTACAGGTGTTGTATGAAATGGGCGGTTGGAGCCGTACGAATGAGCTATTGGACAATGTTGGTGAATTGATGAGAGATGATCTGATTGCAGCGGACTTGGACTATTTGCAAAGTGGTAACGATATCAGGTGGCGAAATGCAGCTCAATGGGAACGACAAGTGATGGTTGATAAGGGGATGCTGAAGAAGAATTCACCTAGAGGAATCTGGGAACTGACTGATAAAGGTCGGCGCCAGGGCAACCACCTTCAGACAGCGCAGTCGTCCTAAGGTTCTAATTCCACCTGCACCTCAGGCACTGCGCCGCCAACCGAACCGGATCTACCCCCCGCTGTGGCCGGCCGCGGGTACTTGTCGATCATAATTTTCTTGAATCTGGTGCGACTCGAACAGGTTGACGCCCCGGCGGTCCTCCAGGGCAATGCCCACCATGGCCTGGGCGATGATGGCTGCCTTTATGGGGCGGTAGCGCCGCAGGGGGCCGATCATCAACGGCTTTATTGTGCTCACCAGGATCATGGCCAGCCACTCCACCGGCCTGAATTTGGGACGGCGACCCATTATCAGCGAAGGCCGGAATATGTGTACTGCCTCGAAGGTTAGGTCCGAGATTGCTTCTTCGACCTGGCCCTTGACGCGATTATAGAATATTCGGGAACTAGTATCGGCGCCCAGAGCGCTCACCATCAGGAACTGACGCGCCCCCTGCCGGGCAGCCAGCCGGGCGATCTCCAACGGATAATCATGATCCACGCGGGTGAAAGCTTCCTGGCTGCCGGCTTTTTTCATGGTGGTGCCCAGGCAGCAGAATATATCCTCAGCCTTAAATAGCCCCTCCCGCTCTTCGAGCTGCTCGAAGTCGATCACTTGCTGCACCAGTTTTGGGTGCTCTATGGGCAACGGGCGGCGTACCAGGGCGGTGACCACCTGGTATTCCCTGCGGGCCAGCAGGGCCTTCAGGCAGTGGCTGCCCACCAGGCCGCTGGCACCCACCAGCAGGGCGGTACGGGGACGGGTTTCATTCATGGTTTGCGGAGGCTGCTCATGGTAATGAGGAATTTAGATAACCTTGGAGACCAGGAGGGCAAAACTGTCTGGCCCAGAA
>JADFMC010000124.1 GCA_022564085.1 Fidelibacterota bacterium
GGGCGATCTCCGGCATGCCTTCCTTGTTAACCAACGGAAACACCGCCACCGTGATCGGCGCCAGCGACGGCAACAGCCGCAGCACCACCCGCAGCTCCCCCTTAACGTCTTCCTCGTGATAGGCGTCAGTCAGGACGGTCAGCACCGTGCGGTCCACCCCGGCGGAGGCCTCCACTACGGCCGGTGTAACGTGCTGGTTGGTGGCCGGATCCAGCCAGGAGAGCTTCTTCCCGCTGAACTGTTGATGGCGGTCCAGGTCGTAAGTGCCCCGGTCGGCGATACCCTCCAGCTCGGCCCAGCCAAAGGGGAATTCGTACTCCACGTCATAGCAGGCGCTCGAGTAGTGGGCCAGCTCGTCTGCGCCATGGGGCCGGAGCCTTAATTTTTCCCTACGTACGCCAATAGAGGCGTACCACTCCAGCCGTTCCTGGGACCAGTACTCCAGCCACTTGCCGGTCTCGCCGGGCTGCACAAAGTACTCCAGCTCCATCTGCTCGAACTCCCGGGTGCGAAACAGGAAGTTGCCCGTGGTGATCTCGTTGCGGAAGGCCTTGCCCAGCTGGGCGATGCCGAAAGGCAGCTTGGCTCGCGCGGCCCCTTGCACGTTCAGGAAGTTGACGAAGATGCCCTGGGCGGTCTCCGGCCGCAGGTAAGCCTCCATACCGGTCTCTTCCGACGAGCCGATGAAAGTCTTGAACATCAGGTTGAACTGGCGCGGAATGGTCCAGTCGGCTTCTTTGCCGTCGGCCAATATGCCAAAGCTGTTCAGATCTGCTTGGTCGGGAGGCGCCATGATCGCCTCCACCAGACGGGTTATGGTGTCCACGCCAACCTCTTCAGGAAGCGGCTCGTTGCAAACCGCCTGAGAAAGCTGCTCCAGCACCTCCCGCGACTGGGCTTCCAACAGGTGGTCCAGGCGGTAGCGTTTTTTGGTTAAGCGGTCGTCCACCAGCGGATCATGGAAGGCCTCAACATGGCCGGAAGCCTCCCATACACGGGGATGCATGAGGATGGCCGCATCCATGCCCACCACATCCTGCCGGGCGGTGACCATATCCCGCCACCAGCGGTTCTTGATGTTGCGCTTGAGCTCCACACCCAGGTGGCCATAGTCCCAGGTGGAAGCCAGACCACCGTAAATCTCGCTACTCTGGAAAATGAAACCCCGTCGCTTGGCCAGGGACGTGAGTTTCTCCATAACGTCCGGCTGTTGCTTGGCCATAGCTAACTATGCTCGCTTGGAGGCGCCCCGGCCCCCGCGACGCCGCTTCGGCGGTCCCAGAGCCGCCTTAGCTGCTAACCGCTTTACCGCCTCAGCCGGATCGATCTGTTCGGGTTCTTCGTCCTTCCTAAGAGATACATTCGTGGTACCATCGCTTATATAGGGCCCGTAGCGCCCCGACTTGATGGTTATCTTGGTACCGGTTTGCGGATGATCTCCTAACTCCCGCAAAATAGCCGGAGTCTTTCTCTTGCTACCCTGTAAAATCTCCACCGCCCGGTCCAGTTCGATGCTCAAAAGGTCCTCGCCTTTGGGTATCTGGCCATTTGTCTGGCCGCTTTTCAGGTAGGGACCATACTTGCCCAGATCTACTAACACCGGCTCACCGGTGTCCGGGTGGGGGCCTAAATCTTTGGGCAGCGACAATATTTGCGTGGCGATCTCAAGGTTCACCTCTTCAGGGGCTTGCCCGGGCAATAGAGATTTCTGCTTGAGCTTTTCAGAATCAGATCCCAATTGCAAATAAAATCCGAAACGGCCTTTTTTCAGCAGCACCATCTGTCCAGATTCCGGATCCTGGCCCAACTCCTTAGGATATTCGCTACCTTTCTCCAATCTATCCAGCGCCCATTCCAGTGTGATATCCGCTGGAGGAGTATCCACCTCCAGGCTGGTGCGACTATCTCCGTGTTCCAGGTAGGGGCCATACCTGCCGATACGGACAGTCACCGGGACATCATCTTTGCCATGGCCTAGCGGAATGGTGCATATGCGGCGGATTTCAATAGGGGCTGCCAACATGGCCTTGAGCCCGGTATCCCCGTTGCCGCCGAAATAAAACCTATGTAAGTATGGTAGGTGCTCTCTCTCACCACGACTGATCTCATCCAGAACATCCTCCATACGTGCAGTGAACTGGTAATCTACCAGCTCCGCAAAGTTGGCTTCCATTAGCCGGACGACTCCCACCGCTGTGAATGTGGGTATTAGGGCGCCGCTTTTTTTAAAAACATAATCCCGGCGTTGAATAGTGTCCATTATCGAAGCATAGGTGCTGGGTCGCCCGATGCCCAGTGACTCCAGCTCCTTGATCAGTGTCGCTTCAGTATATCGCGCAGTGGGCTTTGTATTGTGTTCCTTTGGAGAGATCTCCTGGCAACCAATCTGCTCTCCTTTACGTAGTTTCGGCAAGGTTATCTCATCGCCGGCATCGTCATCCGATGTGCGCTGGTAGACCGCCATATAGCCCGGGAATTCGATAACTTTGCCGGCCGCCTGGAAAACAGCACCATCATCCGAGAGGTCCACGGTGGTCTTGCGTATCTTTGCCGGGACCATTTGACACGCCAGAGTGCGCTGGTAAATCAGCAGGTATAGCCGCCGCCAATCGTTTTCTTGACTTGTCATTTGCTCCGGGTCCTGGAACTTTGCGCCCGCCGGCCGGATCGCTTCGTGTGCCTCTTGGGCATTCTTGACTTTAGTCTTGTATACGAGTGGTTTGGGCGGCAAATAATCGCCTCCGAATCTTTCCAGGATCAATTTTCTGGCGGCCTCCAACGCTTCCCGTGACAGTGTGGTGGAATCGGTCCGCATGTAAGTGATATACCCGCCTTCATATAACTTCTGAGCCACTAGCATGGTACGTTTAGGCGAGAAATTCAGCTTGTTCGCAGCCGCCTGCTGCAGTGTGCTGGTGGTGAAGGGCGGTGACGGGTTGGATGTAGAAGGCTTTTCTTGCACCCTTGTGACTGACCACGCACTCTTTGTCAACCGGTCTATCAGGGCGTGAGCAGCTTCGCGCTCCAGTAATATCACTCCCTTTTTAGACTTCAACTGACCACTGGTTCGATCAAAATCCTTGCTATTGACCAGCCGATTGCCGTCGATACTGATCAAGGTAGCGCTGAAAGATTCATTCTTTGCTGTAGTAAATGTGGCCTCCAGATCCCACCACTGGCTAGGCTTAAAGGCATAACGGGTGCGCTCTCTTTCAACTACCAGCCGGATAGCCACACTCTGCACTCTTCCTGCCGAGAGCCGGGGAGCGATCTTCCGCCAGAGGACGGGAGAAATCTCATAACCCACCAGCCGGTCAAGGATCCGGCGAGTCTCCTGGGCTCTTACCAGGTTCATGTCGATGGGACGGGTGTTGTCGAAAGCATTGAGAATAGCGCTACTGGTTAGCTCATGAAACACCAGTCTATACGTTGGCACTTTGATATTCAGGGTCTCGATAAGTGCCCAGCTGATGGCCTCCCCTTCGCGGTCCGGGTCAGTAGCCAGGTAAACTATATCCGCTTTACTTAGTGCTTTCTTAAGTTGGGAAATTATCTTCTTTTTATCCGGTGCTACCTGGTACGTGATCTGAAAATCATGATCGGCATCAACACCCATTTCCCGGGGTGGCAAATCACGAATGTGCCCGACGGAAGCGACAATGTCGTACTTGTCTCCTAACACTTTCTGCAAGGTGCGTGCTTTGGAGGGAGATTCAACGATGATTAGGTGATGGCCGGCCATATAAACTCTATTTTTAGGCGGGAAACTTTATACGCCTCTAGTCTGGATACAAGCGAAAGTTTCACCAGCCAGGATGAGGGAAGTTCAGAGATGACGATGAATGCCGCAATCCATAGTACATTAGCGATTTCTAAGCAACGATCCAAGATCTTCCAACATCAATGTTTGCTCTTGAATGTGGCCGTGCTCCGCTTCCACAATAATATAGAGGCCCCCGAGATTATTAATGTAGTTGCCCAAGGTGCCGTGATCTGGTGGCCGCTCAGCCATTAAGGCCACATTATGATCCAGGCCGGCTAGAGACTCATACAGCCAGGTAGAATTGGTAAAAAAGAAGTCATCCGGATCGCGATTAGGAGCAGTATGCACGGCCTGTGCATCCGGACCATACCACTCTCCCGGCATAAAATCACGGATAGTTAGCTTGCCAGGCGAATTATTATGGATAGCGATGACGGGGATGCCTTTGGTAGGAGCAATCAAGTCGATCACCTCGGAAGCAAAGCCGCTTGCCAGATCAAGGTCATCATCGGAAATATCATTGAAATGGGCCAGCGACTTACGTAACCCCTTTATGGAAAACATGCGATTAGGATCGAAGGGGTACATCCTGCCAGCACGACGAATAACAACCTCCCGGCCACGGCCATGCCGCAGCTCGATTAAACGGCCGCCATGACTGGCTAGAAATAACATCGCAGCTTCTACGCAAGTGTTTTCATTATCATGCAGATTAACAAAAACCAACTCGGAGCCGGGACGCTCGTATACATGGACCCAGATCTTCTCATCGGCCAACATCAAAGTATGAGTATCGGTAGCGATTCCCGGTGCTGCGCGTGGGGAGAAACGCCCGGAATTGGCTCCTTGCAAAATGATTATCCCGAGCACAGGCAGGACTAAAAAACGAGTGAAGTATGGTAGCATCATTTAGTAGCGATATCAGCCGGCGGGGTCAATAGGCCCTGGCCAGGATCACCTCATATAGGGCGGGTTTTCCGGAGTGAATACACTTCAAGCCGTTAGGGTCCTGATTCTCGGGAATAACCCTAATCGTGGCTTTAGTCTCCTTTTGGATTGCCGCCTCCGTTTCCGATTCACCATCCCAGCCACAGCGGGCAAAGCCGCCTTGCTCAATAATCTCCTTAAAGGCCTCCCAGTTTTGTGGCCGGTGAGTATTTGCCTCTCGGAAATCGAGGGCCTGCTGGAAGAGCGCAGTTTGGATCTCCTCCAATAACGGTGGAATAAAGGTTGCTAAATTCGCCGAGGCAATGTTTTGCTTTTCGCCGCTATCCCGCCGAACCAAGACGGCGCTGTTCTGCGCTACATCGCGAGGCCCGATCTCCACCCGTAGAGGGGCGCCTTTCATCTCCCAGTCACTGAACTTGAATCCTGGTGATACCGTGTCCCGGGCATCTAAATGGACGCGGGTCCCGTTTTTGGAAATAGAGTCACGTATCCGCGCGGCTTCTTCCATGACCTCGGCACGAGTGTCATCCTTGTAAATGGGTACGATCACTACTTGATATGGAGCAATGCGGGGCGGCAGCCGCAATCCCCGGTCGTCACCATGAGCCATAATAACGGCTCCTACCAGGCGGGTGGATACACCCCAACTCGTGGCGTAAACATATTGTTCTTCATTGTGCTGATCGCGAAAAGTCACGTCGAAGGCCTTGGCAAAGTTCTGACCCAAATAGTGGGAAGTACCTGCCTGGAGAGCGCGCTTGTCACCCATCATGGTCTCGATGGTATAGGTATCCACTGCGCCGGCGAATTTCTCACTTTCGGATTTGACACCCTTGATCACCGGCAGAGCCATTTCGGTTTCAATCACGTCCTGGTAGATATCGAGGATCCGAAGTGCTTCTTCCACTGCCTCGGCTTCAGTGGCGTGGGCGGTGTGGCCTTCCTGCCAGAGGAATTCAGTAGTGCGCAGGAACAGACGGGTGCGCAGCTCCCAGCGAACTATATTGGCCCACTGATTGATCAGGATGGGGAGATCGCGGTAGGAGTTAATCCAGCGCTTATACATGGACCAGACCACGGTCTCGCTGGTTGGGCGAATAATCAACTCCTCATCAAGTTTGGCATCGGGGTCGACCTCGAGGCCGCCGTCTGCCGCAGCCCGCAAACGGTGATGGGTCACCACGGCGCACTCCTTGGCGAAGCCCTCCACATGCTCTGCTTCCTTGCTAAGGAACGACTTGGGGATGAGCAGGGGGAAATATGCATTGACGTGGCCCGTGGCCTTAAATCGTGAGTCCAGGGCAGCCTGCAGCAGTTCCCAGATGGCATAGCCGTAAGGCCGGATTACCATGGTGCCGCGCACCGGACCATAATCGGCCAGCTCGGCTTTGAGCACCACGTCGGTGTACCAGCGGGCGTAATCCTGGGATCGGGGAGTGACGCCTTTCGACATGGGGCCAAAGTTAGGGGGCAGCGCAGGGGAAATGGAAGGGGTGAAGGAGCGGACAGGGGCCCGCCTGCGGACGCTTGTCCATGATGGGGGCGATCTTTTTGGTTTTTTAAAAAACCGCAAAGGCGCAAAGAAGAAAGAAGAATGTAATCATTTTAAGAATTGACCGGCTAATGGCCATTCGGTACCGGAACCCATACCTCAATATCGGAACCGGATTTGATTCTCGCTTTTCAAAGAGTGAAGGAATTATTAGTAACCGTCAAGGCGCAAAGGTGGCCAAGGAAGAACGAGACTGGGAACCGCGAACTCGAAACTTCCGTACTCCGAGGTCGCGGCCCTATATTCGGGGCCGTTAATGTGAAGGAGAATAGATGGCCGGCCTG
>JADFMC010000125.1 GCA_022564085.1 Fidelibacterota bacterium
TTCACATTCGGCCGCCAGTTCTTCCAGGCGCTGGGCCAGATCACCGCCTGCGGGTAGAACAGCGCGATATTCGCGATAGGGGAACCAGATAGGATTGTCCTTCAGGACTTGCAATTCCCGTGTGGAAAGCACCGGGCTATCGATACGCAGAGCGCCTTGAAACGTCGGGGGTTTGGGCTCCAGCAGATTTTCTTCGCTACCCAGGTAATTATACAAGCTGATATTCAGCCGCTCCCGTATGGGATCAATGGGCGGGTTGGTTACCTGGGCGAAGGCGTGTTTGAAGTAATCATACATGCGCCCCGGCTGGTTGGAAAGTACGGCGGGTGGGGTATCATCTCCCATGGAACCCACTGGCTCGCGCCCGCTGCGGGACATGGGTATGATATAACGATTCATGTCTTCCCGGTCCCATCCCAGAGCCAGCCGTTGGCGGATACCGTGCCGGCCCACCGGCTCAGGGAACTCGCCGAACTCTTCCTCCGGATCGCCTCTGCGGATGATCTTCAGGTTTTCATCCAACAGTTGGGAATAGGGCGCCCGGCTGGCCACCAACCGCTTGATTTCATCGTTTTCCATCATTCCCCGCCCATCCAGGGCCATGGAGAAAATCTCACCGGCCGTCATGTGGTGATGGAATAGCAAATTATCCGGCTCCACATCCATCACCCCGGCTTCAGACGCCATGATCACCAGGCCGTCCCGGGTGACGGTGTAGCGCAGGGGGCGCAGACCGTTGCGGTCCATCTTGGCGCCAATGAAATTGCCGTCGGTCACAACCACAGCCGCCGGGCCGTCCCAAGCCTCCATCAGGTTCTCGTGGAACATGTAAAAGTCCTTAAGGGGACGCTCCATCAGGTAGTTGTCGGCGTAAGGCTCGGGTATTAACATCATTAAGCTGCGGAACATTCCCCGTCCGCTGCGCATCAAAAACTCCAGGGCATTGTCCAGACTGAAGGAATCGCTGCCGGTCAGGCTGGTGATCGGTTTCAAGTTTTCCAGCTCTGCCCCCCAGAAATCGGAACCTAATTCCATCTCCCGGGCCCGCATCCACAGGCGGTTTCCTTTTATGGTGTTGATCTCACCGTTGTGGGCCAGCAACCTGAAGGGCTGGGCCATAGCCCAGTTAGGGATGGTGTTGGTGGAGTAGCGTTCATGGAACAGAGCCACCCGGGCTATGTAGTCCGGTTCGATCAGGTCCAGGTAGAAGTGGTCCAGCTGCTCAGCCTTCATCAACCCCTTGTAGACGATAGTTTTAGTGGATAACGAGCAAAAAAAGGTCTCCTCGCCCTTGCCGTAGCGCTTCAGGAAGGCTTGGCGCAATAAAAACAGCTGTGATTCCGCCGGACGCGGCAGCCCGGCAGGGCAGGCTAAGAACAGTTGAATGATTTCAGGACAGCTGCTGCGCGCCAGGTCGCCCAAAGCCTCCAGGTTAACGGGCACTGACCGGTGGCCCAGATAGCGGAAGCCGTAGCCGGCCGCCAAATCAGGGAAGCGCTTATTTAGAACAGCCAGCCCCTTCTTTGAGGTGAAAACCATGCCCACCGCCAGCTCCTCGCCGGAGCGTAGCGAGCTGTGTAGATCATCTTGAATGATGCGCTGGAAAAGCTCATGGGGCAGATCGGTGAGCAGGCCGCCGCCATCACCGGTTTTATCGTCCGCGCCCTGGGCGCCCCGGTGGGCCAGACGGGCTACCGCCTGCAGGGCCCCGGTGACCACCCTCCGGCTCGGTTCTCCCGATAGTTCGGCGATGAAGCCGGTCCCGCAGGCGTCATGATACCGGTCAGGGTCGAACAACGGGTATATATCAGGGAGCCTTACCATCGCTCAATGCCTGGGAGCCGTGCTTATAACGTAAATGAGTGGGACCGTCATCTTACAAACCGGAGCCGGTACTGCTGTCACCCACCGGACTTTTGTCGTGGGGCTCTACAGCGCAGGAATCCACATACTTCACCCGCCGAAAATCGAACTGGGGGTCGGAGCACACCGGGCAATCGGGATCCTTGGTGACTCGCACTGGCCGAAAAGTGGAATCGATGCCATCGTAAAGCAACAGCCGGTTCTTTAGGGTCGGTCCCACTTGGTAGCCGGCACTATTCAGGATCAGTTTCAAGGCTTCGGCCGCCTGGAGCGAGCCAATAATACCGGTGACCACCCCGAAAATGCCGGCCTCTACGCAGCTGGGCGCATATTGCGGATCCGGGGCGGAGGGGAAGATGCATCGATAGCAGCAACAATCCGGTTCCCTGGAGAAGGTGGTCACCTGTCCGGAGAACTGGAGCACAGCCCCAAACACCAACGGCTTCCCGGCCTGGTGGCACACATCGTTTATCAAAAACCGGGTGGCGAAGTTATCGCTGCCATCGACGACAATATCGTAACCCTCCAGCAGTTCCCAGACATTGTCCGAACCCACTTTCACCGGGTGCGGTACGACCTCGATTTCCGGATTGATCCCCTGCAAGGTCTCCACCGCCGATTCAACCTTGGGCCGTCCCACGTCAGCGGTGCTATGGAGTATCTGCCGCTGCAGGTTGTTCAACGACACCTGGTCGTAGTCCACCAAACCGAGTGTGCCCACCCCGGCAGCGGCCAGGTAAAGGGCCGCCGGCGAGCCCAGCCCACCAGCCCCCAGCACCAGCACCCGGGCCGCATTCAGGGCCAGCTGGCCACCTTCGCCGACCTGGTCCAGGGCGATATGGCGGGCGTAGCGGTTATACCAGTCCAGGGGGCGGTCTACTTCTCGGGCGGAGATAACCACCCTAGCCTCCGGCGATGGCCGAGATGACAGTTACTAAATCGCCCGGTTTAACAGTGGTGGCCAGCTGCTCCTTGAAACGCACATCTTCCTCGTTTATATAGATATTGATATGACGGTGCAGTGTGTCCTCCGACTCCAGCAGCCGTCCGGTCAGTCCCGGGTAGCGCCCGTCCAACTCCACTAACGCCTCACCGATGGTGCCGGCTGCCACTACCACTTTGTCATCCCCGTGAACCACTTGCCGCAAGGGACCTAGAAATTCAAATTGCACTGACACTGTTAGCCTCCATTTGCATTTTTGGATCCCGGCATTCCCGGTAAGCCGAATATTTGGGTTCAATCACCGGCAATTCATCCGTACGATAGGCTACCAGGTCGGCGGTCTTCAAGCCGTTGCCGGTGATGCACAGCACCGTCACCGCCTCCCGGTCGAGTTTGCCCTGGGCCAACAATTTTTCGGTTACCGCCACTGTGACCCCCCCGGCGGTTTCGGCGAAAATGCCTTCTGTTTCCGCCAATAGGACGATGGCGCGAACGGTGTCCTCATCGCTGACGTCCTCGGCCCAGCCACCGGATTCCACAATGGTACGGGCCGCTCGCAATCCGTCGGCCGGGGCCCCGATGGACAACGATTTGACCACCGTATCCGGTTTAACTGGGACGAGCTCCTCGGCGCCGGTCTTTACTAAGGTTGCTATGGGCGCGCAGCCGGTGGCCTGAGCACCGAATATCCTTACGGAGCGGTCATCCACCAGGCCCACTTGCACCACCTCGTGGAACGCCTTGCCAAGCTTGGAGATCAGCGAGCCGCCGGCCATGGGCACTACCACTTGATCGGGCAGCTGCCAGCCCAGCTGTTCGACGATCTCAAAGCCAACCGTCTTCGAGCCTTCGGAATAGTATGGCCGCAAGTTAACGTTGACAATCCCGATGCGCTCACGGTAAGTCAGTTCCGTGCACAGCCGGTTTATGTCATCGTAGGTCCCGCGCACCTTGATCAAGTGAGTCTTGTAACAGGCGGTGGCCACGATCTTCTGCTGCTCGAGGTCCTCGGGCACTAGAATGATGCTGGTCAGCCCCAACACGGACGCCTGGGCCGCCAGGGCGTTGGCCAGGTTTCCGGTGGAAGCGCAGCCTACCTGCTCGAAACCGAAATCGACCGCTTTGGCCAGCGCCACCGAGACCACCCGGTCCTTGAACGACAAGGAAGGGAAGTTAACCGCATCGTTCTTAAGGTACAGGTTGGGCATGTCCAGCACCCGGCCCAACCGGCGAGCCCGTATCAGGGGGGTCCATCCTACCGCTATCTCCGGCACACCGCCCTCAACGGCCGGCAGCAGTTCGTGATAGCGCCACATATTGGTTGGCCGCCGGGCGATATCGTCCCGGCTCAGCTGGCTGCGGAGCGCCGGATAGTCGTATTCCACTTCCAACGGGTTAAAGCACTCCGGACAGACAGTATCCGGTTTGAACTCGGTCTTATATCCACAAGACCGGCATCGCAGAATTTGGGTCATTCTTTCTCCTAAAAAAAAACCCCGCTACGTAATCGGTAGGGGGGGCTTTAAAGCAGGTTTTGGAATTGGGTTACCCCATCCGCTCCTGGCCCCACCTACGGGCGCACATAATCATAGCCATCATCGGCATTCGTCGCATTCCAGTCTCAATTCCGAAAATTTCGTAGCCTGACATGGGTCAATTATAGCTCCGCCGCCGCACCCTTGGCAAGTGGAAATATGAGGTCTTTGGAATTAGTGATGGCCCTGGCAGCCGATTCCTGTTCGCGGCCGGGTAATAGTGAGGCCGTCAGTTCACCGGCTTAAAAGGGGTTGGCCGGGTCAGGTGGACAACCTATATTGACCCATGCCGTACGAGCGTTATGCCGATAGGGAGCTAGTCGCGCCCTGGGGCGAGGCATTACCTACTGCCGGTATTGCGAAAACTGATTATAACGACTGCCCGACGGTATGCGTGTAAAGATCTGTTGCATCGGCTCGGTGGAGGAGGCCCGTCTCGCAATTCATTACGGTGCCCATGCCATAGGTCTGGTTTCCCACATGCCCAGCGGCGCCGGGGTGATCCCGGACGAGCGCATCCGTGAGATCGCCCGGTCATTGCCGCCGGCCATCGGTTCCTTTCTGCTCACCAGCCGGCAGGACCCCGACGCCATCATTGCCCAACAGCGGTCGGCGCGGGTAAACACGCTCCAACTGGTTGATCGTATGACCGTCGACCATCTCCGTACGTTGAGAGAACAACTGCCTGGCGTTTCCCTGGTCCAGGTAGTGCACGTCACCGGCCCGGAAGCGCTGGATGAGGCCGCGAGGGTTGCCCCGCTGGTGGATGCCATCCTCCTGGACTCGGGGAATCCGAATCTGCCGGTGAAGCAGCTGGGTGGCACCGGGCGGGTGCACAACTGGGACTTGAGCGCCCAGATCGTCCGGTCGGTTTCCTGCCCGGTATTCCTGGCCGGTGGTCTAAGGCCTGATAACGTGGCCCAAGCCATCTCCCGGGTGCAGCCGTTCGCGGTGGATGTCTGTTCGGGCCTGCGACCCCAGGGCTACCTGGACGAACGATTGCTTGTCGAGTTCATGTATACAGTACGGAGGATGGCCGGCATTTAATAGTCGTTCCCCCGGTTTGGTCCGGTTCAGGCCAGGACACTGCTCATATTCTCGATGATTAGGCCCCATTCGATCTCATGCATACCGGGTATATTTTTATGCATGACCCCGTTCTTGATGGCGGCCAGTTTATTCTCTTCCGTCGCCAGGCCATAGACCGGACTATCGAGGAAACGCAGGGCCGTCCTTAGTTTCCTGCCCGGATTGGCAGGGTGCATATCTTCAGGTCTGGTGAAGTAGGGGTCCTCGTCCTCCAGGCAGGGAGTCTTGTAGATCACAAATTCGCGGCAGGCTAGTGGGCGCAACGGGTATACGGAGCAGGCCCCATCCAGCAGAAAGGGGCAGCCGATGGTGAGGGCCTGGTTTGCAAATCTCTGGCGAAGCCTCTCGCGAACATCGGGCTCGAGCATTTCAGAGGCGTACCAGGCGAGGCCCATGAACTCGGGGGCTGAAACCGGCACATCATAGTGCAAACAACAGGCGAAGCAGCCTTTGGCACAGGCTACCTTGGCGCCTCGTTCCTCCTCCTCCCGGGCAATCTCCTGCTCAATCCCCTCGTCGCAAATGGCGTAGCTGTCCAGGAGAATTGACAACCAGGAGTATTGGTCCTCCTGGGAATAGTGCCGTCGATCGGGAATCTTCATTGGGCTTGGTCCCAAAACTAGGTTGGTTGTCCGGTGAAAGCGCAACGCCAACTATTCAACCTTATCGGTTTAGGACGATAAATCATTAGAACTGGCGGTTTTTACGATGGGCGCTAAACTGGGTAGGTCAATCGGCCCCTCGATCCGCTTGCCACTCTCGCAGCTTCCCGTTGATGAAGTCGATGATGGCCTGATGCTCATCGGCCCCCCGGCCCTGGACCCACAGCGGCTCGCCGAATGCGAAATGGGCCTTCCGGGAGGCATCGATGCGGCCGAACTCCTTGATGTACTTGCCGTTGCCCCAGGCATCGGTGAGCAGCGCCAACGGGATCACCGGCACGCCCGCCCGGCGCGCCAACTTGACGCCGATGGTGGTGAACGCCACGGGATCGAATGACACTGTGCGGGTCGTTTGCGGAAAGACGATGATGGAGATGCCCCGGCCCAGCCTATCGGTGCCCCCTTCCAGCACAGCCTTCAGGTCCTGGCGCGGATTGACGCGCTT
>JADFMC010000126.1 GCA_022564085.1 Fidelibacterota bacterium
ATCATCTCCCGACCGGCTCCGACGATAGCCGTGGTGCAGAACAGAGCCCTGCCGGCCTACGTGCAGATTTTTATAACCGATACCCTGGGCATGGCCAACAGTTTCACTGTCAAGGCGGACGGTGTGATCATCAGCGATAGCCGGATCGACACGTTTACCTATTCCTACCTGGCCAATCATAAACTGCTGGCGGCCGGTACCCTGGATTTGGAAGTTACCGGGCACAGCGCCGCCGGTGATTCCACCATCACTGACAGCATTGCTATTGCGCTGGCCAAACGGGACCAGTCGTGGTGGGCCCAAAGCCTGGACCAGCAGTTCTTAGTCCAGGGACCCGTTGCCTCGGTAAAGAACGATCTGTTCCTGACAGTGGTGGACTCCCGAAATTTCCTGTCTGGGGAGAAGGCCCAGGGCTCCTATCGTCTGGCCTACAGCGGACTGGAGTTTGCCGTGCCGGTGAAGATTCTGATGCAGCCCTCGCAGCAGGATGCTCTGTTGGCCAAGGGGAAAAATGTTCAGGCCGTTTACCGGCTGCTACCCGGCGGCGGCTGGGAGGAGCTGCCCACGGTGGATGAGGGCAACATGGTGGTGGCCTGGAGCAAGCGGGCGGGCAATTTCCGGCTAGGCCCCCGGACGATCTTTGTGCCTCAGACCACCAGTCTACACCATAATTATCCCAACCCGTTTAATCCCAGCACCAGGATCGTCTTTGACCTGGGCTTTCAGGAGGGCCCCGAACAACGGGCTTCGGTGATAATCTATAATCTGCTGGGACAGGAAGTGCGCACACTGTATAACGGGGTGACTCGGGCGGGGCGCTATGAGCTGGTCTGGCAGGGGATCGATCAGCGGGGCGCCGCCGTGGCCAGTGGAGTTTATTTCGTGCGCTTATTGACCGGAGCAGGCCATATGGAAGTCAAGAAAATGCTGTTGGTGAGGTGAGCCGATGAATCACAGCAACCATCAGGTATTGCTATGGAGTGCCGGCCTGTTGTGGGCGGTAACCTTTGGTTGCCGGGAACGGATAGAACCGGAATCGCCCGATTTCACGGAATACGGCTGGGAGCTGATGGCCGAGCAGGACTATCGGGGGGCCATTCCCCATTTCGAGGAGGGCACCGTGTTGGATCCTACTTATGCCGATTCCTGGAACGGCTTGGGGTGGGCCTATGCTAAGTTGGGCAGCGCAGATTCCAGTGCCGACAATTTCATCATAGCCGCCGCCAAGGACGATACCACTGTGGTGGGGACCGAAATCCTGGCGGGGCTGGCATTCTCTAAACTGGCCCTGGGGGAGTTCGAAGATGCGGTCACCAATGGCAAGGTAGCTCTTGACCGAACCCCGGATTGGATTTTTAGGCACGATTCCAACATATACTTTGACCACCTGACGCTGTTGATTGCCACCGGCTATTACGGCTGGGGGAAGTTTGATTCTTCCCTGGTTTGGGTGCAGCAGCTTGACCCGACTTACGATGCTGACTTGACCACCCTGCAGGGACGCTATGACCTGGCGGCCAAGTTGGAGGAAATACGCCAGAGCATCTAAAGCCGATCGGTAATTATTTTGCCACGATCCCTCCGCCCCAACCCGCAAGCGTAGAAAATAATAGGTGTCCAGGTTCGTAAACGCCTAGCTTTAGGCCCCATGTCCAGCACCATGATCATAGCTCCGGATGCCAGCCCGGACGGGTCGGTTTATTTTGCCAAGAACAGCAACCGCCCGCCCGGTGAATGCCAGCTGGTGGTGACGCTGCCCCCGGTGGAACGCGATGCCGAATCGGTGCTGCACTGCACCCACCTCACCATCGTCCAGGAGCGACGGCGGTATGGGGTGTTGCTCAGCAAGCCGTGGTGGGCCTGGGGCGGCGAGATGGGCGCCAATGACCAGGGCGTGGTCATCGGCTGCGAGCCGTTGAATACCCGCGACCATGAAAGCGTACCAGGTCTGATCGGCATGGACCTGGTCCGGTTGGGTCTGGAACGGGGCCGCAATGCCCGGGAGGCGCTGGAAGTGATCACCTCGCTGTTGCAGATACACGGCCAGGGAGGCTTCGCCGGGGTACCCCATGTGCCGATGGGCCGTGACAGCGGTTTTCTAATCGCAGATGCCAAGGAAGTGTGGCAGCTGGAGACGGCCGGCCGGCACTGGGCAGCGCGGCGGATTACGACCGTGGCGGCTTTGTCCAGCGATATAACCATCGGCGACCAGTTCGACCGGTATTCATACGCCTGTCCCGAATATGCCCGGCACCAAGGCTGGCTGGGTGCAGGGGAAGAGCTGGACTTCCGGCGCTGTTTCGGGTCGCGCGGCCGGCCACTTAGCAATGATAGCAGGCAATTGTCGGTATTGCTGACTGCGTTGCATGAGGTGGACAAGCGGGCGCCACTGCTGGAGATGATGCGGTTGGTACGGCGACGGGCCGGCAACCATCCTCGCCAGCGCTCGCGGCGGGACGTGGCCCGGCACTCCGGCCGAAGGTATCAACTCCAGACCACCGGCACCATGGTGGCCCGTCTGACGTCCTCCCGGCAGGATTTTTTCTTTACCGCCGCCGCCGCCCCGGACCTGGCGGTGTTCAAGCCGATCCATTTTGGCCAGCCGCTGGAGAGCGACCTGGATGGTGAAGATCTGTCACACTACTACGATGGCAGCCTGTGGTGGCGCCAGGAAATGTTCCATCGGGCCTTACTACTCGCCGGCCGTATCGATGATAAATACTTACAAGAGCGGGATGAGCTGGAGAAGGAGATAGTATTGGATATCCTGGGACACAAAGGCAGCGCATTGACCGATCTACGCTGGAAGCTGCAGCAACGGACATTGATATGGGAACGGGAATGGCGCGAGCAGATTACAGCCCGCCGAACGGGTTGGCTGACACTGCGACCGTTCTCGCTGTTCTGGAAACGTCAGAACCGCCGGGACGGACTGAAATTACCGGGTCCGGCCGATGCATGATTTAACGGTCATAGGCGGCGGGGTGATCGGATTGGCGGTGGCTCGCCACTTCCAGGTCGCCGTGGGTTGGCAGTGCCTGGTGGTGGAGCGGGAAGCCAGCTGTGGGTTGGGCATCAGTTCCCGTAACAGCGAGGTGCTGCACGCCGGTTTCTACTATCCGCCCAACTCGCTCAAGGCGCGATTGTGTGTCGAGGGTAGAGAACAGTTAGTTGCCTATCTGCAAGCCAATGATCTTCCGCTGAATATGTGCGGCAAATATGTTGTGGCTGAAACCGATGCGACCAGTGAATTGGAGCGGCTCCGCCGCCAGGGCGAACTCAATGGTGTCGGGAACCTGGAGATCATCGAGGCCGGATGGCTGCAGCGGCGCTACCCCGAACTGGCTCCGTTGCCGGCCCTGCATAGTCCCGGTACCGGCGTGCTCTCGGCCGATGCTCTGGTACACTTTTTGGCGGGCGAGTTCCAGGCGGCCGGCGGTGATCTGGCTGTAAAGACCAGCTTCGTGGGCATGACCAACACCGATAGCCATTATGAATTAGCGCTGGAGGATTCCTCTGGAGAGAGGATTACCGTCAGTAGTGAACGGGTGGTGAATGCGGCGGGGCTGAGCGCGCTGGAGATAGCTCAGGTGGCGGGCTTTGATTACGCGGAGCGGGGCTTTGAGCTGCGCTACTGCCAGGGGTCCTATTTCAAGGTTACCGGCGCCCGGGGGCGGTTTCAGCAGCTCATCTATCCACTGCCCACGGCAAACAGCCTGGGGATCCATATCAAGTTGGACCTGCAGGAGGAGGTCAGCCTGGGGCCGGACGCCCGGTATCTGCCGGAACTGGTGGAGGACTATAGCGTCGATCCCGGTCTGGAGGCGGAATTCAGGCGGCAGGTGCGGCCCTATTGGCCGGCTATCGATGATTATCAGTTAGTGGCGGATTGGTCCGGCTTGCGGCCCCATATTTTCGTGGACGGGGAACTGCGCCATGACTTTCACGTACTGGAGGAAGGTCCGGCCGGCTGCCCCGGCTGGGTCAACCTGCTGGGCATCGACAGCCCCGGTCTCACGGCCGCCCTGGCTTTCGGTCCGTATATTGCGCAGTTGTGGGACTGACCGATTTCCAGGACAGCTGCCGGTCCAAATATCAATTGCGTGCCGATCCGGTATGCGGCACAGTAAACTGTAAGCTGATGAAGGCAAGTAAATACCACTGGATTAAGGAAACATCATGGCGGTTGAAGAAGTAGTTGCCAAGGCCGTCTCCGGGAATGGAGACGGGGAGAAATTCACTGATTACAAGGTGGCCGACATTCAGTTGGGCGCCTTCGGTCGCAAAGAGATGGATATGGCCGAGCAGGAAATGCCCGGCCTGATGGCCCTGAGGGAAAAATACGGGACTGACAAGCCGCTGAGCGGCGCCCGCATCGCCGGCTGCATCCATATGACGGTGCAGACCGCCGTACTGATCGAAACGTTGGTGGAGCTGGGCGCCCAGGTGCGCTGGTCCTCCTGCAATATTTACTCCACCCAGGATCACGCCGCGGCGGCCATCGCCCAAAGCGGCCAGCCGGTCTTCGCCTGGAAGGGGGAAACCGAGGAGGAATACGAGTGGTGCATCGAGCAGACCCTGAAATTCCCCCATGGGCTGGGCCCTAACCTGCTGCTGGATGACGGTGGCGACCTAACCGAGGTGATTCTAAAGAAGCACCGCGAGCTGATCCCCGACATCAAGGGGGTGTCCGAGGAAACCACCACCGGGGTGCACCGGCTGGTGCAGATGGACGCCGAGGGCAATCTGCCTTTCCCGGCGATCAACGTGAACGATTCGGTCACCAAGTCCAAATTCGACAACAAATATGGTTGCCGGGAGAGCCTGGTGGACGGTATCAAGCGCGGCACCGATGTGATGGTTGCCGGCAAGGTGGTGGTCATAGCCGGCTACGGTGACGTGGGCAAGGGCTGTGCCCAGTCCATGCAAGGGTACGGCGCCCGGGTGATAGTGACCGAGATCGACCCGATCAACGCCCTGCAGGCGGCCATGGAGGGCTACAAAGTCACCACCATGGACGAGGCCTGTGAGGTGGGGGACATTTTTGTCTCGGCCACCGGCTGCCTGCACGTGATCACCGGCGAGCATATGCAGCGGATGAAGAATAACGCCATCGTGTGCAACATCGGCCACTTCGACATCGAGATCGACGTAGCCTACCTGGAGAATACCCCCGGGATTGAGGAGGATAACATTAAGCCACAGGTGGACAGGTTCATCTTCCCCGACGGACATGCCATCATCCTGCTCAGCCGGGGCCGGCTGGTGAATCTGGGCAACGCCACCGGGCACCCGTCCTTCGTCATGTCCACCTCCTTCACCAACCAGGTGTTGGCCCAGATGATGTTGTGGCAGGAGCCGCTGGAGAAAAAACTGCACCTGATGCCCAAGGCGCTCGACGAAGAGGTGGCCCGTCTGCACCTGGACAAGCTGGGGATCAAGCTAACCAGGTTGACCACCGAACAGGCGGAGTACCTGGGTATGAACCCGGACGGGCCGTACAAGCCGGAGGGGTATCGGTATTGAGAGCCTTCAGCCATCAGCAATCAGCCATGAGCGATCTGGAGGGGCGTCCCGCCGGGCCGCCCGAAACAAGCCCTTGTCACTCTCGGGCAAGGTGGGTTAGATTGGCATTGGTACAGTCTCTAGTGAGTACATGCCCAACGGAAGTCCAGAGGATTCCATGAAATCAACAACACAGCAGTTTTATGACCGCGCTCTAGCTCTCGGTGAACATGACCGAGCCACATTGGCGGCGCTTCTCATCGAGAGCCTGGAGGAAGAACCGGAGTCTGGCGTAGAAGAAGCCTGGCGGGAGGAAATCGAACGCCGCATGGCCGAGCTGGACGCCGGCGATGTCGAGACCGTTCCATGGGCAGAAGTGCGTGCGCGCCTGTGGCGGCTAGAGGCCAGACACGGAGGTTAGGCTTCATCCTGAGGCGACGGAAGAGATTGAGGCTGCCTTCAGCTGGTACGTAGCGCGCAGTGGGCCAGCTGCCACGGTTTTCTGATTGAGCTGGACCGGGCCATCAAGCGCATTGCCGAAGCCCCCGAGCGCTGGCCTCGTTCGGGGCAGGGTGTACGCCGCTATCTCATGCCCAGATACCCCTATAGTGTGATGTATCGTGTAAAGGCGGAGGAAGTGGAGGTCATCGCGGTTGCCCATGAACGTCGGAAGCCAGGCTATTGGAGATCCCGATAGCCTTAGAGCCTACCAGCTTGCACCTGGACAAGCTGGGGATCTAGCTTACAAGGTTGACCCCCGAACAGGCGGAGTACCTGGGAATGGGCCGTACAAGCCGGAGGGGTATCGGTTATTGAGGGGCGGCGGGCAGCAAGGCGGGATTTGATGGAGCAGGAGGTTGCTGTGCCGCTCAACTACCACATGGTAGTGGCTTTGTTTTCAGATTAGGGGGAGGCATAATGGAAACAGTTAAGGATAAGTTGAAAGAAGTCGTCGAGTCGCAGCCAGACGATGCGACCTATGAGGGAATCATGC
>JADFMC010000127.1 GCA_022564085.1 Fidelibacterota bacterium
TATTCGGTAGTTCTAAGATTCGATGTATGATCGCCGAAGAGCATAAACACCGTGTCAGGATATCTCCGCTGAAGCTCAGTGATCAACATCTCCAGGGCGGCATCCACGTAGTGCATACTGTTGAAGTAGTTCTGAACCAACGGCGAGTCAGATTGGAAGCTTGAAATATAATCATCAACCCCGATCAAATCAAAAGGACTATGCGAACTGAGAGTAATGATATAGGCGAAGAACGGCTCCGGTGTTGCTGCTATGATCTCAATTACCTGTCTAAAAAAATCCCGGTCCTTAAGCGTATGCCAACGATCAGGATCCTCGATCTGAAACTGCTCCTTGAAGTACAGGCCTGAAAAGCCCAGCTTGCTAAATCCTTCCCGCCGGTGGTAGAGCGAGCCCTGGTTGGCGTGGAAGGCCATGGTGGCGTAGTGGTTGGCGCCGAGCACTCTGGGCACACTGGGCAGTTTTTTCAGCCCCACCGCCCCCAATGAGCCTTTGTACCCCAGTGGATACTGGGAGGTCAGGAAACAGAAGTCGCCGTCGGAAGTTCCCCCGGTGGAGGAGTGTTGGGCGTAAATATTATTGAAGAAGAGCTGGTTTTCGCCAACCGGTTCAAGTAAGGGGTCACCGGCTGCCCCTGGTGGGTGTACCCGATTATTTCCCGGTCCAATGCTTCCACCTCAATTACAATAATATTCGGCGTGCGAGCCCCGGCGGCTGTGAAAACAAGGTTACCAAGGGGAATTTCTTCCAGTGGCGCTTTGGAGCCTCCCAATCTCAGGTAGTCGGAGAAGTAGGTCCAGATGAACCCGAATTGGAGAATGCTTCCCAGATGATCCTCGCTATGCAAACGGTTTGACAGATAGATCTGTAAACGGGTCTCATTTATGTCGTATTTCCGGACCCTGTTAACTGTGGACTCAGTCTCGGCAAAGAATTGAAACACCACCATGGCGGCATAAAGCCCCAATAACAGGGCGCCGCCCCTGGCAGCCGCACCGCGTTTGGCAAAAAGGTTGGATCGCAGTGGGATTATGGCCACCGGTAGCAGCAGCAGGATGATAATATCCTTAGCCCGTGCCAGGCTGTATATCTCTGTGCCTAGATACGGTAAGAATCCTATGTTGTAGATAGAGCCCAGAGGGATGCTTGAGCCAAAGTAGCGGTAGTGCAGCAAGTTTGCCCATACGAGCAGGAAAAAGCCCATGGCCCCCACTATCCGGATCCAGGCATAGCGGGTAAGGGCCAGCAGGAACAGACTGAAGGTAGTGAAGGCGCCCAGGGCATATACGATCCGTAGGAAGTTGAAGCCCGCCAATTCGATCACCTCGAACAGGAACAACGCGTAACAGGCCGTCAGCCCAGCCTGGCCGATCAATATCCTGGGCTGGAAATCCTCCGGTATTATTCTGAGCGCGTGTGGCCAGACATTCATGGGTATAAATTACTATCAGTCCCGGATTGATCTAAATCGAGGTAAGGTCTATAGCGGTTTAGATTAGATAATTTATGATTGCCTGAGAGAGCGAAGCCAAAGCAGGGGGATACCCTGTTACTGGGTTTCCCCGAATAGAAAAACTAGCGTTACCAGTTAGTCGGCTTGGTGAAAGTGCCGTCTTTATCACTTAGGATGGTTGGGAACTGACAATCTCGCAGTTTATCAACGGTTATTTGATCGGCGCGATCGGCAAGATTTATCAGAAGATACGCAGGCCATCTCTTTGGTCGTGTGGTGGGGCTTAGTATCCAAATCTTAATCTGTCGTCCTTTCAAGAATTTAATTGGGGATAAAAAATCAGTATCATTAGATATTAACACGGCGACTTCGATTTCTCCTCTATAGGCATCATCCATCATATATGTAGCTAGGTTTACGTCCGATCCTTTTTCTTCCGTTTTAAAAACTTCAACAAAATTTACAATCCCTTTTCTGTAGTCGCCTCCACTTGGCAATCTCATATAATGACTTCTATACATCCCATAAACGATTGAAAGATTCGGAATTGTCTTTAACGCCCTTAGGATTGCCTTTTGCCTCTCCTGAATGCCGGGATCATTCTTTCGTGGATCGACCTTTGCGGTAAAGTACCTAATGCGCTTGATAGACAGCTCTGGGTACATCTCGTTGCATAATTTTCCAATATCAAGCCACTTGTAGATGGTATTTTTAAGTGACCCATAATACAAGCCAAAGCCATCAACATACACGTTAGCTATCATACTCTACCCTATAAAACACAATGGCCGCCCTAGAAGCAGCGACCACGCGCCCACGAGTCATGCTCGCGAGTAGTTGAAATCTGGACTAACTTAGCTTATCGGTTAGCTAGAGTCAATCTTTAATCGTATCTACAACGAAACAGCTTTTAATTGGTTTCACTGACTTCACCACCACCTTTACCTATGACATCCACAATAGTAATTACCCCGCCTCGCTACTCCCATTCCAGCAGATGCACTTCCCGCAGTGTCTTCAGCGACGGCACCTCGTCATCCACCCGCCCCACGATAGTACCTTCCTGAAGGTAGTACAGCGCCGGCCAGGTGTGGAAGGCCTCGAAAAAGGATTTCTGGTCAAAGCGGTAAATGGGGAAGTCGATGCCGAATTCCCGCCGAAAGCGGTCGATCTCATAGGCCGGGCTGAGGGTCACACCCAGCATGGGCAGCCCGGAGCGGGCCGCCAACTCCTTGACGTTGTTCACGGCGTTCCAGCAATGTTCGCAATTAACGGCAAAGACAAACACCAGCTTCTCTCCCTCCAGGGGGAACTGTTCATCCAACAGGCCATCAATTGGGAACAGCTCCCCCACTTGGGCCAACGAGTCGTCCTGGGCCGGTGCCTGGATGGTATAGCCGGTGTAGGTCCCGGCCAGTAGTAACAGTGCCATGAGCAGCCCCACCTGCCAGACCCGCCAGCTGCTTTCCTCCCGCCGGTGGTAATACCACACCGCCAGGGCCACCAGAACCAGGATCAGGTTCCGCACCAGGGCCAGTTGGGGGCTGGTCTGGAGGTAAGCGCCAAAGCAGCCGCAGGTTTCCAACTCGCCACCTATTATACCGGCCACCAGTAGGACCGAAAATGCGGCTAACAGGCCTATAGTGCTCAGTGCTACCAGGGCCGGGGCCATGCCGGCCAGGAGCGCCACACCCAGGGCCACCTCAACCGCCGGCATCAGCGCCGCCGGCACGCTGGTCCAGTCCGGCACATTGTACAGCGGCAGGGTGTTTAAGAAGGTCTGGGCGTCCATTACCTTCGCCAGGCCCGAGAATATAAACATTATCCCCAGCAGGAGCCTGCCGGCCAGAACCGGCCAATGGGTCCATCCGGGAAAGGGCGGTAGGGAGTCCAGGTGTTGCTGCAAGCGATCTATCCAGGACATGGTCATTTCCTCCGTGCTAAGAGTTCGGTTATCGGTTATCGAGCAAGACCTGGTAATGCTCCGGGCGGCGGTCGGCCAGCAGGTGGTTATAGGGCGTAACCTGCTTGTCATCCGCCTGGGCCGGGTCAATATCAACCGCCAGTATCTGAGGCTCATGGACCGCGGCGGAACATAACCGTTGGCCGTCGGGGGCTATCACCTGGCTGCGGCCGGTGAATTGCAACTGCTCACCATCTAATTTGGTGTCGATGCCTACCCGGTTGGCGGTGGCGGCGAACAGGCCATTCTCCAGGCAGCGGGTGATCATGGCCTCCTGGCAGTAGGGCTGCACCAGGTTGGCCGGGTGCAGTAGCAGTTGGGCCCCCTGCAGGGCCAGGCCGCGGGCCACCTCCGGGAAACGCCAATCATAGCAGATCATCAGGCCTACCCGGGCGAAACCCAGATCGTGTACCGCCGGGGGCTGGTCACCCGCAGCAAACCATAGCTGCTCCTCGAAAAACAGATGCAACTTGCGGTATACGGTCAGCACCCCTTCCGGCCCCACCAACAGCGCCGAATTGTACAGTTGGCCGCCGGACCGCTCCACCAGTCCGCCGCAGACGAAACCTCCCCGGCTAGCCGCCAACTCCTGCAGGAAAATGGTCGTCGGGCCGCCTGGAACTTCCTCGCTCAGCCGATCCACCTGGTCTCGATTGTTGAAATAATAGCCGGTGGCAAACAGTTCCGGCAATACCAGCAAGTCGAAGGGGGTCTCTCCCACCAGTGCCCGCACCGCAGCCAGGTTTTTTGACACCTGGCCCAACAACGGTTTATTTTGCACCAGGACTAATCGCATAGGCTAGTTTACTCCGCTGTAGCCGCCGGAACCAACTTCATCATGCCGCCATGGCCCAGGCCAATCAGGCCGCATAGAGCAGCCCCCATACCTATGGCCAGGAAAATGGCGCCGATGGGAAAGACCTCCGCCAGCGGGCCAATCAGACCAGCGGAGATGGCCGTGAGTCCCATCACTGACAGGTTGACCATGGAAAACACCCGGCCGCGGTAATGCCCGGGGACCGCCCGCTGGATGATGGTGGTGCGGGAGATGGTGATCATGGGGATGCCGATACCGTGAATAAGGAGCAACATACAGGTCTGGGTATAGGTGGTGACCAGAAAAAGCAAACTGTAGGTGATCCCGTCCAGGATCATGCCGGTGAAAAGCACGGCCGAAGGGTTCACCTCCCGGCCCAGGCGCCACACCACCAAGGAACCGATCAGCATCCCTCCAGCCATAAACGCTTCGATCACAGCGAAGGCCTTGAAGTCCAGTAGCAGCACCTCCCGGACGAAAATAGGGGTACCCACAATCGCCGGTCCCATGATGAACAGGTTATTTAAAGCGGTGAGCAATATCAATAATCCCAATGCCTGTTCCCGCCGGACAAACCGCAGCCCGGCCATCATATCCGACAGGTGGCTATTGGCCCCGGTCCGGACTTTGCGAGGAATAGTCTGCCGGAAAGTGATCATCGCCAGGCAGATCAAGCTGGCGGCAAATGAGAGGGCATCCAGGGTAAACAGGTGATAGATTCCCACCAGGGCCACCAACGCCCCCGCCAGGACCGGCCCGGCCAGGTGGGCGAACTGGCCGGAAGTTGAAATAAAGGCGTTGGCCGTCGTTAAACGGTCAGGGGTCACCAGGTCCGGTACCAGGGCGTCGCGGGCTGGATAAAACAAGGTGGCAAAAGTGGCCACCAGGAAGGCGGTAATACCTAAAACAACCGGCGACGTTCCTCCCTTAAGCAGGTAGACCGCCAGTAGCGCTATGAGTAACATGCGGGCCCCGTCGGAAAACATCATCACCCGGCGCCGGTCAAACCGGTCGACCAGTACCCCCGAAAACAGGCTGAACAACACCGCCGGCAGGTAAGCGCTAACCGCTACCAGTGAGGTGGTAGTTTTGGAGCCGGTGAGCTCCAGCACCAGCCAGGGGAGGGCAATCTGGTAGATCGCATCGCCCCCATGGGAGATAATGTGGCCGATCCAGAGCAAGACCAGGTTGCGATTTTTAAATATTCGGGGGATCATTGCGGCAGTAAATTTCCGCATAACCGTCCTGTGATGCCACAATATAGAATCCGATTTTGATTGATCAGGATCAGGAGGCAAAAGTAACTTTGAAGGCCTGGGATTGCAAATGATCCCATTTTACCGTTGGATAACAATTTCTAAGGAGGAGAGTTCTGATGACCTACATTATCGCGGAGCCATGCGTTGATACCTGCGATTACGGCTGCGTGGAAGTATGCCCGGTCGATTGTATCCACCCCGATGAAGGTTGGGAGAAGGGCGATGATCCTGCCGGTCACATGTTGTATATTGACCCCGAAGAGTGTATTGACTGTGGGGCCTGTGAGCCCGAATGTCCGGTAGAGGCGATCTTCGAGGAAGACGCGGTGCCGGAGGAATGGAACAAGTATATTAAGATCAACTATGAATTCTTTGGCCGGGAGTTTTCAGCCTAGACAGACTATCAAGCATTACCGATGATACGGCTGTTACCTACCGGGCAGCCGCTTCCTGCACGCGAACCTGCTGTGGACAGTCCCCCCCATTTATTCGCAATTCTAAGTCGTCTGATCCTTAAAGGAGCATAGAAAAGCATGACCCGTGATGAAATCATGGATATTTTGAAAACTGTGAACTACCCCGGGTTCAGCAGAGATATTGTCTCTTTTGGGATGGTTTCCGAAGTCGCCGTCACCGGGGATAAAATCCAGGTGACTCTCGAAGCGGCCACCACTAATGAAGACCAAAAAGCCAAGCTCTCCCAGGCGGTAAAGACTGCCTTGAATGAGCAGTTGAAGGCTGGCGAGGTCGAGGTGACTATTAATTCTCCTAAACCTGGTGGCCGTGAACAGGCCAAACAAGGTCCGGGGCAGCAAGCCGCCAGTATCCCGGGGGTAAAATTCACCATCGCGGTAGCCAGTGGTAAAGGCGGGGTGGGCAAATCCACCGTAGCGGTGAATATGGCTGCTGCCTTATCGCTCACCGGGGCCAGCGTGGGAATCCTGGACCTGGACATTTACGGACCG
>JADFMC010000128.1 GCA_022564085.1 Fidelibacterota bacterium
CGGATATGCTTGTGCTCCCTAGACTACATGAAGTTGCGTCGATGTTATGGTAGATTCTAACGGAGACGCTGAAGCGGGCCGGGCTGTTTAACGGTTTTTGATCCCCAGTCTCCTGACCCTCTTTTCAATCGACGGGTGCCCGTGGAACAGGAACTCCACCGCCGGGTGGGGATCGCGGTCGGCCAGGTTCAGGTCGGCCAGGCGCTCCAGACCCGCCGCCAGTGAGGCGCCACCCCCCATCAACCGGGCGGCAAAGTAATCCGCGGCAAACTCCCTGCGGCGTGAGATGTAGTTGCTGATGGGCCCGGTGACAAAGCCGTAAACGCCCAATAGCAGCCCCAGCCAGGGCAGGGCCGCCAAGGCGGTTACGTCCCCACCCGACAGTCCGGCGTGCAGGCGGGCCACGATGAACAGTCCCGCGAAGGTGATGGCTGTGCCCTCGGCCAGCCCCTTCCAGATGTGCCGCAAGCGGAAATGCCCCAGCTCGTGGGCCACTACAGCCAAGATTTCCTCGTCGGTGAAGTTGTCCAGCAGGGTGTCGGCCAGCAGCACCCGCTTGGAGCGCCCCAGCCCGGTGAAGGCGGCGTTGGCCTTTTTGGTGGTCTTGCTCAGGTTGAAGCGGAACACGCCCTGGACTTGCAGTCCCACCGAGCGGGCCAACTCCCGGATGCGCCCTGAAAGGGAGTGCCCATCATCCAACGGCTCGAACTTGTAGAACAGGGGGAAGATCAACACCGGCGCCAACCGCCCCAGCACTATCGAGAACAGGAACAGCACCACCCCCACCGGCAACCACCAGCCGGCGCCGAAGGCCCGCAGGCAGTAATAGAACACCAGTGCCAACGGCAGGCCGATGACGGCCCCCACCAGCGAACCCTTCAGCCGCTCCCAGCCCCAGGCGGCGATGGTCTGGTTGGAAAGGCTATACTTGTGCTCCAGCCAGTAGCCGCTGGTCAAGGATAGGGGCAAGGCGTATACCTGGGCGATCAGGCCCAACGCCAGGCCGAACAACAGGAAATGGAGGTAGGGATTGGGGCTGTAGGCGGTGATCTCAACCAGCCGGGCAGAGGCCGGAGTGAGCACCAATAGCAACAGGTAGCCCCAGCCCAGGGCGGTACCGGTGAGCGCAAGCAGCAGCTTCTGGCGGTGATAGCGTTTGGGCCGGTCGGCGGCTGTCATTCCGGCTTGCTCCCTGAGGCCAGGCGATAGGTGTCCCGGGCAATAGTCCACTCCTCGTTGGCACGGTTCACCCGAATCTCGACGGCGCTGTTATTGCCGGCAATGAGGCCTCGGCCTTCTGCCTGCCCGTTACGATCGGGGTCCGGAGTCAGTCCCGGGAACTTCACTGCCTCCAGCCCCATGGTGGGCGCCGGGAACAGGTATAGGCTGAGAAGCATGCCCTAATTTAACGGTGGCGGGGCAACACCCGAAACGGGGATGGCCGGCAGCGGCCGCTGTAGCGCCCACAGAGGTGCGCTATGGGACCGGACTATGACCAATTGCCGCGATTTCGTTGGCAAAGTAAGGGTCACGGTTGCAGGGGGCCTGCGGCAAAACTGAGGCTGGGGACTAAGGGCTAGGTGCCCGCCGGAATCTCGATCTCCAGCCAGCGCAACTTTTGGGTGGTGTTGGTGAGCATGTCATGGAAGGTCAACAGACCCTGGCGCTGCTGATCCCACAGCAGAAGGTCGGCGGCCTCCTCCACCGGACACCAGCGGTAGGCCTGGTGCTCAGGTGATAGGGTCACCTCACCCGGGGCCAGCTGCACGCCGAAAACGGGGATGCTGTTCATGCGGTCAAGGGCCGCCTCGTAATAGAAATTCACCTGATCCACCGTCCACATTTTCAACGGGCGCAGGCCGGCCTCTTCCCATAGCTCCCGGATGGCCGTCTCCCAGGCCTGCTCCCCCGGCCGGATCTTCCCAGTGACACCCTGCCACAGACCCTCGTACAACTGCCCGGGGGAGCGCTGCAGCAGAAGATAACGCGGCGCCCCATCCACCCAGCGCATGAGGTGCAGATCAATCACCCGCACTATGACGTCATTCATCGGTCTGCTCTTCGTAAGTCTGAAGGTACGCCCGTGACCAGGCCGGGAAACGTCCATCGGCGATGGCGGCCCGCATGGCAGCCATCAGCCCGAAGTAGAACTTCAAGTTGTGCACGGTGGCCAGCCGCAGGCCCAGCGTCTCCTTGGTATTGAACAGGTGCCGCAGGTAGGCCCGGTTGAAGTGGGCGCACAGCAGGCAATCACAGTCCTCCATGACCGGGTCCAGGTCATCGCGATAGCGGGCGTTGCGGATAGTGAGGGTCCCTTGGGCGGTGAACAGTTGGCCGTTGCGGGCGTTACGGGTGGGCAGGACGCAGTCGAACATGTCCATGCCGCGGGCCACTGCCCGCACCAGGTCCGCGGGCGTGCCTACCCCCATGAGGTAACGGGGCCGGTCGCGGGGCAAGAGCTGGTCCAGCAGTTCCAGGGTGGCGAACAGTTCTTCCCGGGGCTCACCTACCGCCAGCCCTCCCACAGCGTAGAGCGGCGTATCGAGTTCCAACAGTTCCTCGACACTGCGGCGGCGCAGCCCGGGATCGCTGCCTCCCTGGACTATGCAGACCGGGTATTGTGGATGGCCATAGCGGGGCTCGGTCTCGCGAAAACGGGCCAGGGATCGTTGCGCCCAGCGGGTGGTGCGCTCCACTGCGGTGCGCCAGGCCTTCAGGGGGGCGTCTCCCGGAGGACACTCATCAAGGACCATGACGAAGTCGGAGCCCAGCCCGCGCTGCAGGTCGATGATCTTCTCGGGCGTGAAATGGTGCTCGGAACCGTCCAGGTGGCTCCGGAAGCTGACGCCGGCGTCATCGATCTTGCGCATGCCAGCCAGACTGAAAATCTGATAGCCCCCCGAATCGGTCAGCAGGGGGCCGTCCCAGCCCATAAAACGGTGCAGACCGCCGAAGCGGGTCACCAGTTCCAGCCCGGGGCGCAGGTACAGATGGTAAGTATTACTTAAGACCACCTGGGCGCCCAAATCCCGTACTTCGTGGGGTGTCAGGGTCTTTACTGCCCCGTAGGTGCCCACCGGCATGAAAACCGGGGTTTGCACGGTCCCCCGTGAGAGCTGCATTTCACCGACCCGGGCGGAGCTGGCCGAATCTTGCGCCCGGACGATGAACGCCAGATCACCAGACATCAAGCCGGGCGCTGGGGGCCAATGCCTTGGCTGAAGCACATGTTAAAAAGCTGTGATTTTATGGGGACTAGGGCTAGTAATCCAACCCGATGGTGAGATACCAATGGGAACGCTGCCCTTCAGGCTTCGGGTTGAGCTGGTAAGCAAAATCAAGTTGGATGGGCAGCCCCAGCAGTATAAAGCGGGGCCCCCAGCCGTAGGTTAGAATTCCTTTGGGATTGACCTTACCAAACCGGTATGCGCCGGAACCAGAATCTTCGGAGCCCACCCAGGCGATGCCGGCATCTGCAAACAGTACGCCGCCCAATTGCCCTAAAACCCTCAGGGCCGGGAAATAGTAGATCAGGAACGGGAAGCGGTATTCCAGGTTTAACAGCACGGCCCGGTCACCCACCAGTTCCATCATCTGGGTGCCGCGCAAAGGGGTGACGTACTTGGAGAAATAGATCGTCTTCAGGTCCTCAAGGTCGTCGCCCACGAATATATCCTGTTTATAGCGCGAAGATTCTTCGTTACTGACCACCCAGGGCAGACCACCCAGCAGAAAAGCCTGGGCATCCGGGCCGAAGCTGGCCCCACCGCTCAATCGAGCCGCGATGCTGGTGCCGCCGATAAGCCGGAAATAGCGACGGATATCGTAGGTCACCGACTGGAAGGACATCCAGCCCGGTTTCAGCTGCGGGCTGGCGCTTAACTGTAGATTTGCCCGCCAGCCCCGCACCGGATGCATATAGCTCCATTCGGCGTTGTCCCAGACATATCCCACCCGGGGGATCAGGGCGGTCAGGGTGGTGGGCTTCTGTTCCTGGAAAACTGCGAAATTGCTCCCTCCAAAATCAATGAATTCCGTGAGCTGGACTCCGTTGTAGGTAAGACCTAAATCGAAGCGGCGAAAGCGGTTCAGCGGGAGGGAGCCTGTGACATCAAACCCGTAATGGCGATAACGGAAGCGGGCCGCGACGGGATAGCCTGCCTCTGGGTGTGGGACCGAGCCGGCAAACATAAAAGCTGTGTGGAAAAGTGTGAAATAGTAGTTGGTGCGATACGGCAGGAGGTGGTAGGTGACGAAATAATCGGAATTCTCCAGCGATATCTGCATTTCGGTAGCCATTGAAATCCGATGATTGCCCAGCATATCGCTGAACATAAACTGGGTCATCCCCTGGAAACTATACAGGGTGCTGTAACCGGCATAACTCTGCACCAGGTCCAGGGTAAAGCGGGTTTTATAGGGATGAACCTTATAATGGCCGGAATCGTCTTTGATGTCGGATTCATTGAGTTCCACCAGATCGCTGGAATCCACCACGCTCGAAGTATACGCTGAGCGATTACCCACCCCGAATACATACCGCGAGTAATCGCCCACTTGACGGACCCGTGTTTTCCCGCGGTTAGCATTCACCAATACCAACTCCCCGTCTGTGGTATCAGCTTTAACATAGTGAGAAAGGTCAATGTCATGTGGTTGGTCCCACATCAGCAGTGGATTATGGATACGGTAAATATCGAACCCGGAGTTACCGAAGCCGGTAAAATACAGCCGGCTGTCATCACGGGCCATGTTCAGGTCCTGAACTCCGGTCAGGATATTGGTCACTGCCCGCTCTTCGCCGGTATCCAGATTCATCATGTAGATATTGTTTATGCCGGAGCGGTCACTGGTGTAATAAAGGTAGGGACCAGTATGGGCGAAGACCGGGAAGTTTTCTCCGTTGGGTTCCTCAGTGATCAGACGGAGATCGGAACCGTCCCTATTAATCATGTAGATACCCAAAGTGCCGAAATCAAATTGCTCCAACGAGAAATCGGGCGCCACGGAAGAGAGAGGTTCATTCAGGACCGCGTCCATTCGGACCTGGAAATCGAAGGCAATGCCATCCCCGTCAAATCGGTTCGGCGGGTAATGGCCGCGATCAGAAGCAAAAGCCAGGTAGTCTCCATCGGGAGACCATACCGGGTTGAATGCACCGAACAGATCATCGGTGAGGTTGGTAATTTGCCGCGACTCCAGATCCAGTAGATAGAGATCGCTCTGAGTACCGTCGTTGCCCACAAAAGCGATAATGTTTTCCTTGGGGTTCCAGTTGGCCATAAAGACCCCCTCCAACCCGGTGGTATATTTATCCACCTTTCCGGTTTTAACATCCTTTACATAAAGCAGGTCCTCACTGGCGGCTTTGGCGGCAAAGGCCACCTTTGAGCCGTCGGGAGACCAGGTGATACCAGGCTTTAGCAAATGTAGTTCCTCGAACTCGCCGGTAGTGCCGCTGTGGATCAGCCGTTTAAGGAAACGGCCATCGGTGGCTGAAATCAGGATCAGTTCCATGGACTGGAAGTTATTGGCCATGATAGCCAGTTTGCTGCCATCGGGCGAGATCGAAGGGGCCGTGTTGTAGACGTTCCGCTGCTTTACATGATCAGTAACCGCGAAAGCGATGTCCTGCACCCGATCCCGGCCGGCCACATCGGGCCAGTACTGCTTTTTCAGATATTCCTTCCACTCGTCGCTGAGCTGCTCATATCCCACCCCGATGGCCGACCTCAGACCCCGTTCGACGTTGGCCTTGAGCTTAATCTGAGTGAAGATTTCGGCGATGACTTCCTCGCCATACTTATCGGTGATATAGCGCCAGACCGACCGGCCGCCGTGATAGGCATATAATCCGCCCAGCTGTTGAACCGGTGGGATTTCACCGTTAATGGCCAGATCGCGCATCCACATATCCGCGTTGGAGTCCCATTTACCGGCCAGGTACTCGGCCAGGCCTTCATTCATCCACAAGGGAATCTGGTAGCGGATAGTGCCGTTAACCAGCGATTGGATGTTGCCGCCGTAGACCATATCGTTGATCACCGCGTGCACCAGCTCGTGGCGGATGACGTGGTAGAAATCGGCATAGCTGCCCTCGAAAGGCACCACCACTCGATTTTTGAATAGTTCGGTCACACCGCCGATCCCCTCACGCATGTAGGAAAAGGTCACATTGGTCTGCTGGAAGTCCGAATGGGACTGATAAACCATGATGGAGATCCGCTTCTGAATCTGCCAGTTCAAC
>JADFMC010000129.1 GCA_022564085.1 Fidelibacterota bacterium
CAAAATGACGTCCGAGGCAGGTCCGCTGTTTGCAGGACTTGACCGTTTTGAATGCCGCAAGCGTGTTGTGGCGGACATGGAAGCAGCGAACCTGCTGGAAAAGATCGAGGATCACACCCATCAAGTAGGGCACTGCTCCCGGACAGGCGACGTCATTGAACCCCGCGTATCCATTCAATGGTTTGTCAAGATGCAGCCGCTGGCAGAGCCGGCGATTGCGGCCGTGAAATCCGGGGACATTACTTTTCACCCCGCGCGGTGGTCGAAAGTGTATTTGGACTGGATGGAAAATATCCGGGACTGGTGTATTTCCCGCCAGTTGTGGTGGGGCCACCGGATCCCGGTCTGGTATTGTGAGGATTGCCAGGAAGTGATCGTGCAGCGGGAGGACCCAACCCAGTGCCCGTCCTGCAGCAGCACCCGCCTGCAACAGGACCCGGATGTCCTGGACACCTGGTTTTCGTCCTGGCTGTGGCCGTTCGCGACGCTGGGGTGGCCGAAGAAAACAGCAGAACTGGATTATTTTTATCCGACGAATGTGCTCGTGTCCGGTTACGACATTATTTTCTTCTGGATCGCCCGGATGATTATGGCCGGGTATGAATTTCTTGGCGAGAAGCCGTTTTCTCAGGTGTATATCACCAGCATGATCAAGGACGCCCAGGGGCGGATCATGAGCAAGAGTTTGAAAAACGGCATCGATCCGATTGACATGATCGAGCAGTACGGGGCGGACGCGGTACGGTATTCCCTGGTAGCCCTGGCGACGGAAGGGCAGGATATCAAACTCTCCCAGGGGAAATTCGAGATGGGTCGGAATTTTGGCAACAAGGTCTGGAACACGTACCGGTTTATCCTGGCGAACCGGCAACCGACTGCCGGCAACGGCGCGGCCGACACGCCGGCGCCGCAGTTGATGGATCGCTGGATTCTCAGCCGTTTGGCAGCGACACAGGATCTGGTCGCGGCATCCTTTGACCGGTATAAGCTGAATGACGCGTTGAACGCGGTGTATGATTTCCTCTGGCATGATTACTGTGACTGGTATCTGGAACTGTTGAAAGACCGGGTGGGACCACAGGGCAGCGATCCTGACATTGTCAATCGGGTGGCAACGCCGGTGCTGGAGGAAGTCATGATTCTGCTGCATCCGTTCATGCCATTTATCACCGAAGAGATCTGGCAGGGACTCGGCGGGGGCGCGCGTGACAGCATCATGCGTGCGGCGCCGGGGTCCCGGATTGCCGCCACTCTGGATCCGGACGCCGATGGTCAGATGCGGATTCTGCGCCAGATCACTCTTGTGGTGCGGAACATTCGTGGGGAAATGAGCATCCCCCCCCAAAGGGCAGTGCCGACAATTATCGCGACGACCAACACGGAGTCGGGAAAAGTTTTGCAGGAATTTGCAGGCTATCTGAAACGGATGGCGAAGGTGGCCAGTCTGGAGGTTCGTGAGTCCTACCAGCCGTCGGAAGCGACAGCAACGGGAATAATTTCCGACATGGAAGTGTATGTTCCTTTAGCCGGGCTGATCGACCTGGGTGTCGAGCGGCAACGGCTGGAGAAAGAGCGGCAGCGGCTGGAGCAGTTTTTGCGGAGTCTTGCCGGCAAGCTGCAGAACGAAAAGTTTGTCGCGAACGCCCCTGCCGACGTGGTCCAGAAAGAACGGGATAAATTCGCCGAATGCGAATCCAATCACCAGAAAATTCTTCGCACGCTGGCAACACTCAGCGAAACGTCATGACCGGCCTCCTGCTGCTATCGCTCTTCCTTGCCGGTTGGAGCAGCGCCGCCGTTGCACAGACACAGACCTACCTGACCGTCTATCAAAACAATTTTGCGCTGGTGGCGACGACACACCGGTTGGACCTGCCTGCGTCCGCCTATACGGTCACTCTTGCAGATCTCCCGGCAGGTTTGGACCCTGGTTCGGTTCTGGTGACTTCCCGGGACGCCGAGGTCCGCGTTTCCGACGTTACCCTTCTGCAACCTTCTTTGTCCACGGAAACTCTTTCCCACGATCATCTGGGACACCGGGTGGAGGTTGTGCTGCCGGACCAGCCGGTCAACCAGGGTCTGCCAGCCCTTAGGCCGCGGCGTCAATAGTGCCGCCAGCAGCTGCTCCACTCCCTGGGAGAGAGCGTCGTCCTCCCCGGACAGCAGCTGCGCCTGGGGCAGATTACCGCCGGTCACCTGGGCCAGGATACCGGCCTCCTGCTGCCCCACCCCCGCCTGCTCGGTCAGGTACTGCGCCACCTGCTCCGGGGGGAGCGGGGGGAAGTGCAGCCCCAGGCAGCGGGAGCGGATGGTGTCCAGCATCAACTGTACTCTGTCGGTCACCAGCACGAACAGGGTGCGCGGTGGCGGCTCCTCCAGGATCTTGAGCAGGGCGTTGGCAGCGGTAGGATTGGGTGCGCAGAGCTTCTCAGCCTCGAAGATCAGGAACGATCGCCAGCCGGCCTCGGCGGGGGTCAGCCGTATGCCGCGGCGTATGTCCCGCACACTGTTGATCAGGATTGACTGGGCGCCGTCCACCTGTATCCTGTGATAGGGGTCCGCTGCCTTGAGGGCCAACTCCTCCACCAGCTGGGCCAGGTCGGAGGGCTTCAACGCCTTGAGAGCCGGATCATCCTTAGTGATGGCTACCCGCCGTGGCAACGGTACCACGATCTCCAGATTGGGGTGTTGCAGGGTATGGAACTTTGCGCAGGAGGGGCATACCTGGCAGGCGCCATCGTCACCCGGATTGTGACAGTTCACCAGCGCCGCCAGTTCGATGGCGTGGGCCTGTTTGCCACTGCCCGGGGGGCCATGGAAAATGTGGGCGTGAGCCAGGCGGCCATTGTGAAAGGCGCCCACCAGGCGCTCCCATTGACTGTTTTGCCTGATCAGATGCTGGTAAATCATCGTGGCCGGAATGCCGCTAGTTAATCAGGGAGATCGGTTTGATCAGCCAATCTTCGGGGTCCTGCTTCTGCCGGTTGGTCCAGATTTCGAAGTGCAACTTGGCCCCATCCAGACTACCGTCGCTACCCACGTGAGCGATCACTTGCCCCTGGTCCACATACTGCCCCTCCGCGGTTTCCACGTCTTCCAGGTGGGTGTAGACCGTGTACAAGCCCTGGCCGTGGTCAATGATCACGGTTGTGCCGTAGCCCCGCAGGTAAGTGATAGTAGTCACCAAACCATCCAGCACGCTAGCCACCTCTGCCCCTGGCCGGGACTTGATGTCGATGCCGGTGTTCTCTGTTATGGTGTTCAGCTTGGGATGTCGCTGCTGTCCGAAGTGAGCGGTAACCATCCCAACGGTGGGCCAGGGCAATTTGCCCCGGTAGTATGTAATCTCCGGCGCTTCCCCCAGTGACCGCTTGCGACGCATTTCCGCCAGTGCGCGAGATCGTGACTCTTTATCGAACTCCAGCCCGGTAATAATGCGCTCCAGCCCCACGGCTGCCTTTTTCTTCTGCACAAGCAGCCGCTCATCGTTGCGCCGGTCCCGTTTGATACGGTTGATCTGCTTCTGTCGCTCTCGTCGGTCGGCCTGTAGGCCCTCCTCTTCCCGTTCCTTCTCAGTTAGAAGTTCCTTTTTCAGTACCCGGTCCTTTGCCAACTTCTCCTGGTGCCGCTCAAGTCTGGCGATCTCTTCCTTGACCTTGATTGTCAGGTAGCGGTCGTAGTCGGCGGCCACCTTAAGATACTTGGTGCGATAAGTAGCTTGGTTCCAGTTACGGGAGGTTAGAATCAGCTCCAGCATAGAGGCCCGCTTCTGTTTGTAAATGTGCACAAAGCGGGCAGCCAGCTTCTCCTGCAGATCGGCAATCTCCTGTTCCTCCCGGCGGATGAGTACTTCGGTGAGGTTGATGCCGTCGTTCAGCTGCTTGATCTCAGTGCTAAGGGCGGCCACCAGGCGGCTGGTGAGTGATATATGTTCCTCGATATCGTAAAGCTTTTGCAGGACATCCTGCTCAGCCCGTTCCTTCTTGGCAATGCGGCGCTGGTACAGTTTGATCTCTGTGCGCAGCTGCTGCAGCTCTCCCTGTTTGGCCCTGATCTTGATGTCCAGCTGTTCAAGATCAGCTGAAACTTGGCCGAGCACCGGGGCCAGCAGCAGTAGCAATACGAGTCCTGTTCGCGCTGTACGATACATATCAGTGTAATAATAGAATCGCGGAGATTTCAGATGCAACTGTTTTTCCATCAACCGTCTTGACATACACCAGTCTTCGGGCCAACTTAAGCCTATGCATAATGGTATTTGGGAAAACATTTTCCGTAGCAAGAAATCCGAACTTTCCGAGACCGCCTTCGCCCTGCATCACGTTCCGATCTTCAGTACGCTCTCCAAGCGGGAGCTAAGGGAGATAGAGAAGATTGTCCATCACCGGCAGTACCAACCGGGAGAGGTTATCTTCAATCAGGGCGACCCGGGTCTGGGAATGTACATCATAATCAAGGGTCAGGTGCAGATCGTCAATAATCAGGACCCGGATAACATCACTGTCTATTCCGAAGTGAGCGACGGTGATTTCTTCGGTGACCTGGCCCTGGTGGATGACTCCGACCGCTCTGCCACAGCCCTCAGTTCCAGTGAAACTCGGCTGATCGCCTTCTTCAGACCTGAAATGCAGGACATTATCACCAGGTTCCCGGCTATTGGCAATAAGCTGCTAATGGGTTTGGCGAGCGTCATCGCCCAGCGACTCAGGAAGACCAATGACTACCTCATCGAGGCCCAGAAGCAGGCCTATGAGCACGAGACCAAGGACAAGACGTCCGAATAAGGCCGGTCAGTGCCGGCTGCTGCCATGACCCCACCAACACCGACAACCATCAACCGGCTGGGCCAGTTCCTGGTGCGCAGCTCGCGGTTCCTGATACCGTTACTGGCGGTAGTTCTCCTCTGGCAACACATCGCCCCCATCATGTTGCTCCTGGTGATGGCCCTGTTGCTCGCCAGCATTCTATCGCCGCTGGTGAACTTCCTGGAGAACCGACTGGGCGGTAGCCGGCTGGGCGGAGTGCTGGTGGTGTACGCCACCATCATACTGATAATAGCCGGATTGGCCGGCTCCCTGGTACCGGTTTTGATCAATGAGGCCCAGGATATGGCGGCCGCCTTCAGTGGACAGAGCATCGAATCGATGACCGCGACAATGAAAGAATCGATGCAGGATTTTGCCTCACCCAAGATGCAGACCTATATCGATGATAATATGGGCAATTGGATTGCCAAAAGCGGCTCGTTCATGCAATCGTTGCTGGGCGATTTGGCCGGTATCATGGGCAAGCTGATTGCTACGGTGATGAAGCTGATCCTGGTGCTGGTGTTCACCTTTATCCTGCTGCTGGAGTCGCGGAACTTCAAGCTACAGGTAGTCCAGGCAGTGCCCAACGCCTACTTCGAGATGACCCTCAATCTGCTGGACAAGATTCACGCCCAGGTGAGCGGTTACCTGCGGGGCCAGGCGGCGGCAGCGGCCACGGTGGGAGTGATGTCCACCATCGGCCTGTACCTGCTGCGATGGATGCTGGAGGTGGACATCCCCTACGCCTTCATCATCGGCATGCTGGCGGGCTTCGCCAACCTGATCCCTTTCATCGGCCCCTTCATCGGGATGGTGCCGGCTATCATCGCCTACCTGATGACGCCGCAAGCCGCCGGGATCAGCGCCATGGTGCCGGTGTTCATCGTGATCATGTTCCTGGTGGTACAGATGATCGATAACTTCTTCGTCTCGCCCAAGATCATGTCCGCCAGCGTAGGCATGCACCCGTTGGTGGTGATGGTGGTGATCATGGTCGGCAATTCCATCATGGGTCCCTTGGGAATGCTGTTCGCCGTGCCGACCTTCGGGGTGATCAAGGTGACCTTAGAAGAGGTGCTCTGGGGCCTGAAGGCCTACCACATCCTCTGAAGCCTTTCCACCACCGGCAGCCTTAGCCATCCGTACGCTTACCGCCCCCCTGAAGCCACGTCAGAATAACTGTTGACCTGGGACATACCGACACCCATCTGATACACCACGGCAACCCCTAAAAGACCCCTTATAGCCCACTATAAAGCCCTACGTATACTCCGCCATAGGATAGCTATTGGCCATAAGAGGGTTCACGCTTACTGATGGGGGAGGTGATTCCAAAGAGTTTTAACCGCAAAGGCGCAAAGGGGGGAGATAATAGTATGAGATATTAAGAACGCGGATGTTAACTGCGCTAGATATCGGAGCAGATTTGTAGA
>JADFMC010000130.1 GCA_022564085.1 Fidelibacterota bacterium
ATCGAGGGCAGCCTCGATCTCAACAGTGGTCCACAGGTAGAATTTGCCTTCCTCACCTTCGCTGTCGGCGTCTTCGGCTGAGTAAAATCCCCCCTCGGGGGCAGTGAGGTCGCGCAGCACATAAGTGGCAATCTCGTCCACCGTGGCGGCGTAGTCGGCCTTACCGGTGATGAGCCAGGCCTCGGTATAGGCCATCATCAGCAGAGCCTGGTCATAGAGCATCTTCTCGAAGTGGGGCACCAGCCACTGCGCGTCGGTGGAGTAGCGATGGAAGCCGAAACCGACCTGATCGTAAATACCACCCTGGCGCATGCTAGATAAGGTCTTCTCCACCATCTCCAGCACCTGCGCATCGCCGCTGCGGTGATAGTTGCGCATGAGCAGCAGCAGCTTGTGGGGCGTGGGGAACTTGGGTTTTGAGCCGAAGCCGCCATGGACCGGGTCGTAGCTCCGCAGGAGGTCGTCGCGGGCCCGCTCCAGTATTTCCGCTCCCGGCTCGCGACCGGGGGCGCTTTCCTGGCCCCGCTGCAACGCCTCCAGGACGGATTCCACCGAGCTGGTGATGCGCTCCCGGTCGGTTTCCCAGACCTCATTGATGCGGGGTATCAATTCCATTAAGCCCGTTCGGCCGAAACGGCTTTCCTTAGGTATATAGGTAGCCGCGAAAAACGGCTCCCTTTCGGGGGTCATGATGATGGTCAGGGGCCAGCCGCCGGAGCCGGTCATCATCTGGCAGACAGCCATGTAGATATGGTCGATGTCCGGGCGTTCCTCCCGGTCCACTTTGATGCAGATGAAGGCCTCGTTGAGCAAGGCCGCCACCGTGGGGTCCTCGAATGATTCGTGAGCCATGACGTGGCACCAGTGGCAGGTGGAATAGCCGATGGAAAGGAATATGGGTTTGTCGGCGGCCCGGGCCGCCGCGAAGGCCTCCTCGCCCCAGGGATACCAGTCCACCGGGTTTTGGGCGTGCTGTTGCAAGTAAGGACTGGCCTCATGCACCAGGCGGTTGGCGGTGGATTCCGTGGTCACTCCTGAACCGGGTAACATGCTCATCAGTATAATCCCCAATATGGCCGGGACGATCGGCCTTTTCAGTTCCGCTATGCGTTGAGCGCCGGGCATGGTTAAAACTTTCCTTTGAGTTTATCCAGCCGGCGGCGCTGCCGCTTGGTTGGCCGGCCTGAGCCTCGCTGCCGTTGGAAAAAGGCGCTATCCTGGGTGCGCCGGAGGCGGAGCTGTTCCAGCTCTTCGGGTGCTGTGTGATCCTCGTACATATCGGTGGCCAGTTGGGCGCTCACTCGTTTCTCTTGTAGGCCGATCACCAGCAGTTCCTGCCGGTAGGCTGGCCGGGTGATGGCGACCCTGTCGCCTGAGCGCACCACATGGCTGGCCTTGACCGCCCGGCCATTGAGCTTCACTTTCCCGGCCTGGCAAGCGGTGGTGGCGGTGCTCCGCGTCTTAAAACAGCGCGCGGCCCAAAGCCATTTATCGATGCGTACTTCATTCAAGGCGTTGTACGCATTATAGTCCGGCAAAGTTCATTATGTGGCCGTTTCAGTAACCGAATTTAGGTAGGTCACCAGGGGGGTGGCCGGCGGAAACCGATAGAAAAGCCCAGCTGCCAGAGGGTGAATGTTTCCTGGTCTCCGGCGGCCAGTAAATGCAAGCCTCCGATCCGCAGGGCAACCTGGGTACCGATACTTGAACTATCACCCGGCCGGCCCAGTATTGAAACTGTCAACGCGCCGTTCAGGCCTATTCGGGAAGGATCCGCCAGCCCGCCTGAAAGGGAATACTGGCCCGCTCCCATGGTCAGCAGGAACCGCCCCAAACTGGGACCTAGGAAAACACTGTTGCCGCGCAGCCTTACGGGCCGATGGTCGGCGTGCTTGGCGGGCAGCTGCAACTCAAAATGGTCCAGTCCGGCGATGATCGGCAAGGCGCCCAGTTCCATTAAGCGGAATTGCAATGTTGCGCTCATACCCAGGCCCCCGTCGTGGGTGGTGGACAACGAGTCTCCCAGCGGCCGGGAGATTCCGGGTCGGACAATGGTGTGGTCGGTGATCCATCTGACCCGTAGCACGAGGGCCTCCCAAAGAGATGGTGGGGGTGGTCGCTCCTCGTGAAAGTCCAGTGAGGCGGCTATGGCGGCGCGTAGGTTCTCTTGCTCATGGCGGAGGGTTACCAGGTAGCTATGTTGCTGCTCCAGGGTGCGCTCAGCACAGATGATGGCCCGGTCGTAAAGTGAATCAGCCGGCACCAGGTCCCCTAATAACATGCGCGCCTGAGCCAGGTTGCGCTGGGTGGTAGCCCGGCGCAGGTCGTGGACCGGATACTGGGCGGCCACCTCCCAGGCCCGGCTATAATGATTGCGAGCCTCATGAGGATTGCCGGCCGCCAAGGCTTGGTTGCCTTGCTCGATGAGGGATTCCCATAGACCTTGCTGGCCGGCAGCGGTCGTGGCCAACAGCACCAGCGCCAGCCCCACCCGACCCAGCATTGGCGCCCAATGTTGTTGTAAGGCATTGCGGTCTATAATGATACTATTCAACCACTGTCCGGGAAAGACCAATATTAAACCTCCACTAGGTTCGAAAGGGACCCCATTACGGCCTGAAATAGCGCATTTACCGGCCTCCACGAATATTTGAATGTAGCACTGTAACTGGTGTATATTTCAACAGGTTTGATTGCGCTTCGGGTGCTGTCTGATACTTGCAAGCAGGTTTTGGCCAGTGGCCTGGGATCAACGGCGCCTCTGGTCAGTGATGCAGCCTGTGAAACCGCCGGTTTGATAGCCACAGACCAGTCCCACGAGGGGGGAGTCCTCGGAAAATCAGTAAAGGTCGGCTAGAGCCATGAATGCTATGATACGAGGCGATATGGACGGCATCGTCTGTGCAGCCCTGCTTAAGGCCACCGGTTTGGTGGATACTGTGAAGATGATCAGGATCAAGGATATTGCCGAAGGCAAGGTTCAGATCACTGATAACGATATCATCTGCAACCTGCCGTACCATCCTGATGCTTATCTATGGTTTGATCACCATTCTAGTGAAACGCGACGCACCCCGCCCATACCACCCGATTATCGGGGTGCATTTAATCTGGCCCCCAGCACCGCCGGGGTGGTATACCAGTACTTTGTCCCATTCCATCCGAAACTGGAGAAATTTGAGGGTTTGGTGCGGGACACTGATATTCTGGACAGCGCCGATCTGACCAAGGAGGAAGTTCTGAATCCCCAGGGCAACATCCTCCTCGGTCTTCTGCTGGATCCACGAACCGGCCTGGGAGAAGACGCAGCTCACAAGGAGGACTACGAAGGTTGGAAAGCCCAGATGCCCGACCTGCTCTGCGACCACTCCACTGATGAAATTCTGGCCATGCCTCTGGCCCGGAAGTGGCAACAGATTTATCAGGACAACCTGGAGCAGGCCATCGCAGTGCTGTTGAAATGCTCGCACCTCGACGGCAATGTGATCATCAGTGAATTCAGGGGGGTCCATGTGCCGCCGGTGAGCCGCTTCATTCTCTATACCTTGCCGGAATTGGAAGCCGGTAATATTTCAGTTCAAATTTCCCATGGGGATCCAGGGGTTTGGAATGAGATTGCCGTGGGACACTCTATCTTCAACCGCTCTTCCATGGTGGATGTGGGTGACCTGTGCGCCTGGTATGGCGGCGGCGGCCATCGTACCGTGGGAGTATGCCGCCCCAGTGAGGAAGACACCGAGCAAGTCCTGCGCGAAATTATCCACGCCTGTCAGGAACAGCTCGCCTATTGAGGCTTCCCCCCTCTGCTCTATAACATAGCAGCTAATTTCGAATCTCCAAAGTTTTCCCAGGCGACTTTTATAAATTAAAAACCCCTCCCCAGCTACAGCCGGGAAGGGGTAATAATCAGCCGCTGTTGCGCTGTAGTTAGCGGATCAGGGTCATCTTGATGGTATGGGTATACTCCGCCGTCACTAATCTGGCGAAATAGATCGCGGTGGGCACCGGCCGGCCGGTATAATCGCTACTGTTCCAGGAAACCTTTTTAAATCCGGCGCTTTCATAGCGGTCCACCAGTCGGATGATTTCCCGTCCCCGGATATCATAGATCACCAGCCGCACGTGCGATTGCATGGGCAGCTCATAGTGCAACGTGGTCACCGGGTTGAACGGGTTGGGATAATTCTGGTGCAACGCGAACAATTGCGGTAAGTGGGCATCACTAACAACGTCTAGCGTGCTCAGGTCGATCTCCAGAGAGGACGGCCCATCGGTATTCCAGGTGGTATCCGAACCTGAAACGGCCCCTACCTCCCACAGGAAGTTTGCCCGCTCCATACCGTTGTCCCGCATGAGAGTGACCACCGGTTCCCGCAGCACGTGCAGCTCCGGTTCACCTACCGGCTGGGATAATTCAAACTCGGTATCTTCCTGCCAGATGATGAAGATATAGGAAACCGAATCTCCGTCATCAGGATCGCTGGAGGGTTCCCAGGTGAATAGGATACTGGTATCGGGATCGTCGGCCTGGATAATCAGGCTGCTACCACTCGCCGGGGTCAGCAATTCAAAGGCGGTCGGCAAATCATTGACCGGAATGATGGTCAGGGTAAAGGTGTCCTGAGCCGAGGCTTGCCCATCCATGGCGGTCAGCACAATGCTGGCCTTTCCATTCCAATTGGCTGCCGGCGCGAAAGACAGGCTGGTATCGCCCACGGCAGCACTCACCGCTGAGGTATCGCTGGTTACACTGAAGGTCAGCGGATCGCCATCTGCATCGAAGACGGCCGCCACAATTACCGCCATTGAAATCTGGTAGAGGATTACATCTTCAGGAATAGAGATATCGGGAATAAAGCTAATGAACTGCGGGGCGTCGTTCACCGGCAGAATCTCCAGTACCAGTGTCTCCCGGGCAGATGCCCCATCCGGATCGGTGGCGGTCACCTCGATATTTACTATGCCGTAATAGTTCGGTGTGAGTACCACTATCAGTTCTTGCTCATTTAAAATGAACAACGCTTCCAGTCCCGTGTCCGCCGTGGTGGCGGTGAAAGTCAACGGGTCGTCATCCCGATCAGCGAAATATTCACCGAGGTTGGAAATCAAGGTATCAACGATCGTATCCTCAAGGATCTGCCGGTCCGGTAGAGACATCAAACTGTAGGGCGCCTGGTTGGCCGACTGTCCCGCCCCAAAACCGGAGAAGTGAGTGATCCAGCCGGTTAAAGTCAGGGCTATTTCATTCACCTCGTTTGAGTCGGCCACGGACCATTCATCGGTCCCTTCATTATAGATCACCAGCACCAGGTCTGCGGCGGATATACCTTCCGGGATCATGGCCAGGTCATAGGGTACCGTAACCGGCACCGGAAAGTTGAACTGGAGACCGGTAGGGCCATAGAAGTACAGCACGCCGGCCAGCTCCGGTCCCACCGGGGCCTCGGCAAACTCACCTATTATAATGGTAACTGTATCATCCAGAGCACCGGGCGGGATGTTGATGGAGGTTCCCGACTGTGAGGTGATCTCGCCACCATCCGGTCCTATATCCTCCGAAATAGTTTCATCACCCAAGTCCACCAGCACAGTCACAGTGGCCGATGCGCTGCCTCCCTGCCCGTCGCTGATGGTATAGTCGAAAATGTCGGCGCCGCTGAAATCATCCCCGGGGGTGTAAACGATGGCGTCCCCTGAAATGGAGGTTGTGCCATAGGCCGCTCGCTCACGGATGTGATCGTCAGGTTGTCGCCATCGACATCATCGTCATTGGCCAGCACCGGGATTTCTACAGGTTCGCCGTCGCTGGTGACAGCCAGATCGTCCCGGGCCACCGGGTCGTCATTCACCGCGCCTACCGTGACGATCACCGTTAATTCATCGCTGCCGTCATTGCCATCGTCGGCGGTGACGGTGAAGGTAAAGTCGCCATCCCCCTCGCCGGGTGTACCCGATAAAGTTGCGCCACTAGCAGTTAACCAGTCCGGATAGCCGCTGAAGGTGAAACTCACTGCATCGTCCTCGGGGTCGGTGGCCGTGGCGGTGTAACTGAATGGCTCGTCCTCGGTGGCCGTAGCGGTGGCGCTGGAGGTGATCACCGGATCGTCATTCACTGCGCTGACCGTTACACTCACCGTCAAGGCATCACTGCCACCATTGCCGTCGTCAGCGGTGACGGTAAAGGTAAAGTCGCCATCCCCCTCACCGGCCGTACCCTA
>JADFMC010000131.1 GCA_022564085.1 Fidelibacterota bacterium
TTGCATCTTTCCTAATCCTTCTAAGCTTCATTAAAGTCGCGCAGTCAATCTGCAGCGACCTTATCCCCGCCGCAGTAAGCAACGCTCCACCGGCATTTAATCTGTGCTAAGTATAACCCTAAATCACGCCGGCGCATATGATCCATCTCACTTCTGATAAAAAAAATGCCGTAGCATGGTAAGCGCCTGTTGCTGCCGGCCAGCCCCTTATGAAGGGAGTGCTAAGTAGCCCTGGTGGCACAGTAATTCGGCGTTCAATATGGCTGCCCCGGCCGCCCCGCGAATGGTGTTATGGGACAGCACCACGAACTTATAATCCAGCACCGGGCAGGGCCGAATCCGCCCGACGGTGACCGTCATTCCTGCCCCCATATCCCGATCCAGCCGCGGCTGGGGGCGGTCTTGCTCCGCCATGACCCGGATAACCTGCTCAGGGGCCGAAGGCAGGCCGGCCTCCTGGGGCAAACCGCGAAACTCGGCCAGCACCCGGGTTACTTCCGCCACCGAAGTCCGTTCGCCCAGGGCCACGCTCACCGCCTCCAGGTGCCCATCCAGCACATCCACCCGGTTGCACTGTGCGGAGACCACCAGCTCGGCCGGCCGTACAGCGCCGCCCACCAGGGTCCCCAGCAGCTTGAGCGGTTCACTCTCCAGTTTATCCTCCTCTCCACCGATATAGGGCAGCACATTGTCGCCGATCACCTCCGGCGGCGGTCCCGGATAGCCGGCCCCCGATTTGGCCTGCATGGTGGTCACCTGCACCTGCCGCAGCCCAAAGGCCGCCTCCAACGGTTTCAGGGCCAGCACCAGCCCGATTACCGAGCAGTTGGGATTGGTCACCAGGCTGCCGCTCCAACCCCGCGCCTTACGCTGGTGATCGATCAGGGCCGTATGCTCGGGGTTAACCTCCGGGATCAGCAGCGGCACATCGGCGGCCATGCGGTAAGCGCTGGCATTGGATACCACGGCGGCCCCGGCGGCGGCGAAACGCGGCTCCATTTCCAGGGCAGGCGCTTTGGGCAGGGCCGAGAACACCAGCTCCACGCCCCCGTCAGGATCCAGCCGGCGCACCACCATGTCGTCTAAATAGGTAGGCTGCGGCACAGGTAGCCGCCAATCGACCGCCTGCCCATAAGCTTTGCCCGCCGACCGCTCGGAGGCATACAGCGCCACCACCTCGAACCAAGGATGCCGCTCCAAAAGTTGCACGAACCGTTGGCCCACCGCGCCGGTGGCGCCCAGAATGCCCACTTTAAGTTTAGCTGCCATTGTTCACATCCAGTTCGCTGTGCACCGCCCGAATAGCCCGGCGGCTGTCGTCCGACTTGACCACCATCGAGATAGAGTATTCCGAGGACCCCTGGGCGATGGCGATAACGGAGATCCGCTCATGCCCCAGGGCGGAGAATATCTTGCCGGCGATCCCCAGTCGCCCCTTCATATTCTCACCCACCACGGTGATGATCGATACCTGCGACATCACCCGGATGCGGTCGATGCGGTGATCCAGTCTAATCCAGTCCGCCAGCACCCGATCCAACGCCTCCACGGTCCGCTCCACTTCATCATCCTTAATGGCGAAACTGATATTGTGTTCCGAGGAACTCTGGCTGATCATCAATACCGAGGTCCCCGCCGCCTGAACGGCGCTAAATATGGTGGCCGCGATACCGGGTACCCCCACCATTCCGTAGCCGCCCACGGTTACCAACGCAATCCCATCCACGGAGGTGGTCAGCAGGGTGCTCCCCCGCCGCCGGGGATGCCGGCAGATCAGGGTGCCGTCCAGCAAGGGATCAAATGTGTTCTTGATCCGTACCGCGGTGTCGGTCTCCAGCAGGGGCCAGAGGGTATGGGGATGGATCACGGCCGCCCCGAAATAGGCCGCCTCAGCCGCTTCCCGGTAGGAGATTTCCGGCAGCAACCGGGCATCTTCATAATGCCGGGGATCGGCTGTGAAAATACCGTCGACATCGGTCCAGATCCAAACTTCGTCCGATTGCAGACAGGCCCCCAGGATCGTGGCGGTCATATCGGAGCCGTTCCGGCCGATGGTGGTGGTTTCCCCGTTCTCAGTGCTCCCCAGAAAGCCGGTGACGATGGGAATGGTTCCTGCCTTCAGTAGCGGTTCGAGCTGCTCGCTGACCAAGGTTTTAGTTCTGTCTAAATCGACACGCGCTGCTCCCCAATGGCTGTCGGTCCGCAGCAGTTGCCGGCTGTCGATGTAGGCGGCCTGGGTGGCCCGCTCCGACAGGACCGCAGCTACTAAGTAGGTAGATAGCCGCTCACCGACGGATAGCGCTAAGTCGCGGTCCCGGCCGGCCGGATCGGCGGGCAGCGAATCCAGGTCACTCAAAGTAGCTTCCAGGTGCTTGCGGAAGTCGTCGCGGGCCGGGGCCGCCAGCCCCAACCCTCCGGCCACCTCCAGATGACGCCGGCGCAGGCTGTCGATTATCCCCAGCCAGCCCAAATCATCTTGCGGGCCGGATACCAGCAGGTTCGTCACGCCCCCCAACGCGGAAGTGACTACCACCAGCGGTCCCTCAGACCCGGCGATGATATCCACTACCCGGCTGATGTTGTCTGCCGTGGCCAGGGAGGTGCCGCCGAATTTGTATATGCAGGGCTTGATCAATTCCAATATTGCCCCCGGACCCCAACCCAATCCGGTCGTATCAAGCGGACAGCAGCGGCTATGCCCTGGTCCACCAGGGCCCGTTTCACCGCCGGGCCGGGATCGCTGCCATCGACTACCCAGCCCGCCACCGTAGTACCCGCTCCACTCAGGTAGACCCCGGCGATATGGTCCTGCTGCTGCAAAAGATGAAAGATGCGGGCCGACTCGGGCAGGGCCTTCAGCCGGTACGGTTGATGGCGCCGGTCATCTGCTGAGCGGGCCAGCTTTAACGGATCGCCACTGCCCAATCCGGATAGTACCGCCCGGTAAGCCGTTGCGGTTACCTCTTCATCCTCCGGTGAAATTTCTGGCGGCACAACCGCCCGCAGCTCATCGGTGGACTTCATCATCTCCGGTACCACCAGGAGCAGATTGATATTATGTGCCAGGGGCCGCCGCCGGGCTCGCAATGGGGTGCCTTGATCGACCACCTGCAGGCCGCCATATACCGCCGGGGCGATGTTATCCGGGTGCCCTTCCATGGCCGCTGCCTTTTGAAACAGGGTATCGTAATTGATGGCGCCGGAGGCCAACTGGGCCAGGGCCATTCCGGCGACGATGGCCGCGGCGCTGCTGCCCAGCCCCCGCCCTAACGGTATGGGATTGACTACCCGCACAGCCAACGGCCGGGAAGGTTTATCCTGCAGCTTCCAATATTGTTCGCTGGCCCTGGCGATCAAGTTCCCGCCGTCCTGCTTCAGGTAGTCAGCCCCTTCCCCTTCGGTGCTAACCGACCAGCTACTGGCCGGTAGAGCCTCGGCCCGCAGCCGCAACTGCAGGGCTAGTCCCAGCCGATCGTAGCCCGGTCCCAGGTTGGCCGTCGTGGCCGGTACGGAAATTGTTAGTCTCATGCCATCACCCGGCCGGCGGGAAGCTTCATCTCTCCAGCCCAAAATGCGTCGCCACCTGCGCGCTGTCAGCTGGGAGGGCCAAGGGTTCCGGCGAAACCGATAGGGCCGTTTCGGGATCCTTGAGCCCGTGGCCGGTGAGGATGCAAACTATGGTGTCACCCGGATTGAAGTAGCCTTGGCGCCCCAGTCTCAGCATCCCGGCTACCCCAGCGGCGGAGGCCGGTTCGCAGAACACACCTTCCTGACGGCCCAGGTCCCGGTAGGCAGCCACAATCTCTTCGTCGGTGACCATCTCGATCAAACCACCCGATTGGTCCCGGGCCTCAATGGCGGTGCGCCAACCGGCGGGGTTCCCGATACGGATGGCACTGGCAATGGTTTCAGGGTCGGACACCGGTTCGCCCAGCACCAGCGGCGCCGCTCCGGCCGCCTGAAAACCGAGCATTTTAGGCATCCGTTTCATCCGGCCGGCATCGTGGTAGCGTTGGTAGCCGGCCCAATAGGCGCTGATATTACCGGCGTTACCCACCGGCATGGCCTGGTAGGTGGGGCTGGCGCCCAGCTGATCCACTATTTCGAAGGCGCCGGTGGTCTGGCCCTCAATACGATAGGGATTGAGGGAATTGACCATCGCCACCGGATACTGTTTGCTCAGCAGGCGGACTATCTCCAGCGCCTGGTCAAAATTCCCTTTGATCGCCACCACCTTCGCTCCGCACAGTACGGCTTGGGCCAGTTTGCCCATGGCCACTTTACCTGCTGGGAGTAGAACCAGGCAATCCTGCCCGGCCCGGGCGGCATAGGCAGCGGCCGAAGCGGCGGTGTTGCCGGTGGAGGCACAGATCACTGCCCCGCCTCCGGACTCCAGCGCCTTGCTCACAGCCATGGTCATGCCCCGGTCTTTGAACGAGCCGGTGGGATTGCAGCCCTCAACTTTCAGGTACACCTCGGCCCCCACCTGCCGGCTCAACGCCGGGGCCGGCAGCAACGGTGTGTCCCCTTCGCCCAACGTCACCACCGGAGTGGCATCGGTAACCGATAGATATTCACTATATTTTCTGATTAACGCTGGCATTATCCCACTGGATAGCTTTTATATACGGGTGATCGACCGGTTTGGCGCTTGATTTTAATCGGCAATGGAATCAAGAGCCATCTTGATAAAGAGCGATAGGATCATTATCAGCTCCGTCCCAATAGCGGTAATGAAGAAGTACATCCCCCGGCGTAAGTGGATGTTCTTGTTCCAGTTGATGATTGCCAGGGTGTGAATCTGCCGGCTGATTAGCCGGGCGGTCCGCTCTTCATCGGCGCCGATTGACTCCATATAGGTGTGGTATTCGGCGCTGGTGCGAAACTTCCGAATGCCGCCGAAAAAGGTGGGGTCCCTGGCATGGTCCTCATCATCGTCCTCGGTTTCCTTGCGGCTGAATCGCGGCATGATGGTGCGAAACAGGTTATATATGGTTAGAAAGGCAACCAGAAAGTAGATCGGGATCAGGACCACGATGAAGTAGCTGAACGCCAGGAACCGGTAATATACAATGAAAAACGCCATGAAGACCCCTAAAATCGACAGCAGAGTGAAGGCTTTCTGGTCGGTGCGGGACAGAATGGACCGCTCACTCTCTAAAATATGGAACAGCAGTCGATAGTCGGGTAGCGCCATGGGTGGAATTTATATATCCTTTTGGGAGTTGCAAAGGGCTGGTGGCGCTTGCAATTTACCGGCTAATACGATCTGACATCTTAATAAGGAGATGATCATTGGCCTCTGAAGGCGCCAACCCGGAAGGGCATTATAGCCGCTTGCGCGAACGATTCCTGAACAACGGTCTCGACGGTTTTCTAGATTACGAGGTGGTGGAGCTACTGCTGAAATTGGCGGACCCCCGCCCGGATCACAAACCCACGGCCAAGGCCTTACTGGCCAAATTCAATTCCCTGGGTGGGGTGCTGGAGTCCCCCCCTGCCCTGCTCAAAACGATCAAGGGCGTGGGTGATCGGAATCTGTTCGGCCTGAAACTGATCCAGGCGGTGGCCCGGCGCTACCTCAAGGAGGAGGTGATCAACAAGGATTACATTCACTCCTCATCGCAGGTGATCAGCTACTTGCGGCATCATCTCAAAAACCGCAACCGCGAACTGTTCATGATCATCCTGCTCAACGGCCGCAACCAGATCATCGACCTGGTGAACCTGTTCGAGGGTACCCTCACCACCAGCGCCGTCTATCCCCGGGAGGTGATCAAGGTGATCCTGGAGCGCGACGCGGCGGCTGTGATCTTCGTGCATAACCACCCTTCGGGAAACCTGACACCCAGCAAGGACGACTTCAGTATCACTAAAAGGTTGAAAGCGGCCTGCAAGAATATCGACGTGCACGTGCACGACCATTTGATTATCGGCGGCAACGACTACTACTCATTCGCCCAGCAGGGCAAGCTGTAGCCACCGCCCGCACCCGGTCGAGCCCGAGATCGGGCAATTTTCCAGCCACCGACAGGATTTCCATTTGACAGTATGCTCATATGCACATAAATTGAGCCCGGTAGTCGTTTTAAAAACCGCACATTTGCTAAATAATTTACTTCTAGGGAGTCCCAAGCATGCTCGAGCGTTCCAGTTCCAGCTCTAAAGT
>JADFMC010000132.1 GCA_022564085.1 Fidelibacterota bacterium
TGACCATCGAAAAGCTGGGAATGCAGGGGGCCACCGGCGGCGGAGGGGGGCAGATCACCGCGCCCATTCCGGGGCTGATCTCGGAGGTGTCCGTCAAGGAAGGCGACACGGTGGCCGCCGGCGACCGGCTGCTGATCCTGGAAGCCATGAAAATGGAAAATGAAATCCGTGCCCCCCAGGCAGGGATAGTTTTGGCAGTGCACGTGGCGCTCGGCCAGGCCGTGGAGCAGGGGGCATTGTTGGTGAAGCTGGAGGGGACTCCTGGCGCGACTACCTGACAACAGGTGCGATTGCTGGAAGATTGTATTGACGGCCTCCCCAAGATTTGTGAGTAGGAAACAATCAATCCCTAAACAGTGAGGATGTATGAACTGCTGCCAATGCGAAGGTATTGAGACACTCTTTAACCGCAAGCTGGCCGTCAGGGAACTCAAGAAATATCGCCGGAAAGGACCGTCCCAAACCACGCGCCTGTTGATCGGCGCACTCCAGGCCGAGGGTGTCCAGGGGTTGACCCTGCTCGATATTGGTGGTGGCATAGGGGCCATGGGGCATGAACTGTTGGCTGCCGGGGTGAGCCGGGCCACCAACGTGGATGCTTCCACGGCCTACATCGAAGTGGCGCAAGAGGAGAGTGAGCGCCGGGGTCACGGCGACCGGGTGAGCTATCAGCAGGGCGACTTTGTCGAGCTGGCCCCGGAGATATCACCGGCCGATATTGTCACCCTCGACCGGGTAATCTGCTGCTATCACGATATGGAAGCTTTGGTTGGGCTGTCGGCCCAGCGGGCCACAAAGTACTACGGGGTGGTCTATCCCCGCGACAATCGGTGGTTTAAGGTCGCCCGTCCAGTGATCAATCTATTCCTCTGGCTCAGCCGCAACCCGTTTCGCATGTTTGTGCATCCCACTGCGGCCGTGGATGCCGTAGTGCGCAAACAGGGACTACAGCCCCGCTTTCAGCACAACACCGCCCTGTGGCAGGTGGTGCTCTACGGGCGCTAGCCTGGGCGGGCCTGCGGTGCTGTAGTCGATATGGTAAGCCGCCCCTTGAAATCAGCAGAGTGGATTAACGTTTTTTAATCTTCCGGCGTCGACGGATGGGGGCCGTGCCGGCGGTCAAATAAAACAAATAGTAGCCTGAGCCGATGGTGACCAGCCCCAGCAACGACATGATCCGCAGCAGCCAGTTGTTGAAGTTCTCCCGGTGGCCAAAGTCCAGGATATGCAGCATCCACAGAAAATCATAGGCCCGCCATAGCCGGTTGCGCCGGGCGGTGACCTCCCCGGTTTGGGTACTGACGTAGATGGCCGGAGCCTTCCAGTGGGCGAAGGTCACCTTCCAGGCCGGCAACGGACCGCCATACTCGCCCACCGGTTGCTCCATCAGGGTTACCTGGCGAATCGGCGACTCAGGCAGGAAATCGGCCCGGGCCACCGCGATGGCCGTGCTGCGGCTGATGGGGGAGATCAGTTGGCCGGTGATGGCGTTGTAGGTCTCGGCATGCCCGTCGTCCATGATCAGGCGGTAGACCGGCAGGTTCAGCAGCTTCCCCAACCGGATATCTCGCATGACTGGCAGGGTGCTGTTACGCATCAGGGGCGGCAGCTCGGCCAGGAAGTTTTCGAATTTCAAATCGGGGGGCAGATCACTGGCAGTTTCCGTCTCGCCCTTGACGGACGGCAGCTGTACCCAGGAGAAATAGAGGCCTCCCAGCGACCATAGAAACAGCTGGACGCCCACGATGGGAGCCAGGCGGCGGTGCCAGGTGCGGATCAGTTTCATGCGTCCGGCGCGGGACAAGACTCACCTCCAACTGTTTGAAGCGGTACCCAGAATGCGCAGAAGTTATTATCAGCGGTAGCCGGCGGGCACTTTTCTACCTAGTTTCGGAGCGATTTTCTGGAATCATTCCAGCCCTAGTGGCGCCAATACGGGGAAGTACTATGACCTTCAAAGACCAAGTAACCATCATCACCGGCGCTTCCAGCGGTATCGGGGCCGAGCTGGCCCGGCAGCTGGCGGCGGGAGGGGCCCGGCTGGCGTTGGCTGCCCGGCGGGCGGAGTTGCTGGAGGAAGTGGCCGCCGATTGCCGCCAATTGGGTGGCCAGGCTGTGGCGGTGCCCACCGACATCACCCTGCCCGAGCAGTGCGCGGCGCTGGTCCAACGCACGGTGGACAGTTACGGCGCCATCGATATGCTGATCAACAACGCCGGTATTTCCATGCACGCCCTGTTCACCGATATCGAGGACCTGACAATTTTCGAGCGGATCATGCGGGTGAATTACTTGGGGGCCGTGGCCTGCACCCACTACGCTTTGCCGCACCTGCTGAAGGCCCGGGGCCGGATAGTGGTGGTCTCCAGCCTGACCGGGAAGGCCGGCGTCCCCACCCGCACCGGTTATGCCGCCAGCAAGCACGCCCTGCACGGTTTTTTCGACAGCCTGCGGGTGGAACTGGCCGGCAGCGGGGTATCGGTGACTATCGCCTGTCCCAGCTTCGTTGACACCGGCATCCGGCGCTACCAGGCTGGAGCGGGCGACAGCCGCCGCAATATCCGCTCCAAGCGCATGCCTGTGGAACGTTGCGCCCGGATCATCCTGCGGGCGGCGCAAAGGCGCCGGCGGGAGGTGGTGATGACAGCATTAGGGAAAGTTGGCCGGTTGGTGCGGCCGTTCCTGCCCGGCCTGATCGATTGGGTGGCACGGAAGAAGGTAGGGCTGAGTTAAGTGGCCCAGCGGCCCGGCTATCCCAGTCGAAGGGATAGGGGCCGCCACAAAACCGGTCCGTCAGCCGTCGTCGCTTTTTTCGCCCTTGGAAATCAGGAAGGCCGCCACGCCGGCCGCCAGCGGCATCAGCCCCCAGACCGCAATGCGCCAGTTGCCGGTTGAAACGCCCAGGGCGAGGGTCAGGGCCAGGCCGATAGCGATCCAGAAGATGCCCTGGGAACGACGGTTATATTTCCGTGGTGGCGGGAACGGCACCTCGATCCCCTTTTCGATGGCCGCCAGGATCTCCCGGCTCTGGGACTGCCTTTTCAGGTAGTTATAGTACAGGGCAAAAATGATTACTGTGAATGTCCCACCCATTGATATAACGATGGCTACAATCGGAATCCACTGTTTTACCATGAAAAGCTCCTTCTCTTTGCTTGTTAGACCTGGGCCGGGCAATAAATGTTGCGGGTAATTTCCAGGTAAATGGCAGCTAGGGCAACAATACTCTGTAGGCTTCAGTCATATAGGTAATGACCGGTGTGGATGATCAGGCGCTACTTCAGCGGCTGCGATCGGGCGACCCCCAGGCCGCCTTTCGCGAGTTGGTGGCGGCCCACGGGAAGACGATCTACAACATTGCCCTGTTCACCCTGAATGACGAAATTATGGCCGCTGACGCCACCCAGGAGGTTTTCATCCGTATCTGGCGGGGGCTGAAGGGATTCAAAGCACAGGCCAAATTGACCAGCTGGATCTATCGAATCACGAAGAATGTCTGTTACGATTATTTGAAAAAGCGGCGTCCCGAGCGGCTGGATGAGGATGGCGAACATACTCTGGCCGATAACGACCAGTTAAGTCCCGAAGGCGCATACCTGGCGGACGAACGGCATCTGGCGGTTCGCCGGGCGGTGGCCCGGTTGCCGGAGCGGCAGCGGCTGGCCATCACACTGCACTATTTCCACCAGCGCTCGTACGAGGAGGTGGCCGAAATAATGGAACAACCGTTGGGCACGGTGAAGTCTTACCTGCACCGGGCCAAGGCGTCCCTGGCGGGATACCTTAAACAGATGGAGGGCAGGCTGGTATGAAGCTGCTGGAATATGAAGAGCTGACACCGGTTTTCGAGCGGGCGGCGGTGGAATTGCCGCCGGCGCTACGTGCCAGATTGCAGGCGATTCCCATCATGCCGCCACAGATTTCCCTGGGCCGGGTGGCAACGGTTCTGGCGGGCTTGATCCTGGGCCTAGCGGTGGCTTGGCGCTATCGTGAAGCGGGCCTGAACCTGTGGGACCGGGGGATAAGTGTGCTGGAGCGGCGAATAATCAGCAGCTGGGACTTCCTGGTGGAGCTGGCTTATAGCGCCTCGTTGGCGGAGCCGCAGTTGGCCGTTATCGGCGGGCTGATGGTGGCGGTGATAGTCTTGGTCAGCCTGGGGCTGGGCCTATACTTGTGGGCAGAAAGCCGGGAATTGCGGTTCTACGCCCACCAGCTCACCGGTCAACAATAGAAATCCGGCCGGATTCACTTCCCATCTAAGAGCTGAATCAGCGCCTGCCTGACCTTGGGGTGGTCCAGGCGGCGGTCCAAACTGCCCGGATAAAACAAGGATGGCCTGCGCCCGGCGGCCATTTTTTCCTTTTGGATGGGTCCAACTGCGAACAAACTTCATCCATGGCCCTGCCAGCCCGATTAGTGCGCCAGTTGCGTCGCGTTGTGGGCCGCGGCTCGGTGGAGACCGGCCCGGCGGAGCTGTTGGTCTACCAATCCGACGGACTGACCATCCATAGCGCCCAGCCCGAGTGTGTGGTCTATCCCACCAATACCGGGGAGTGCGCCCGGATAATCAGCTTATGCCATCAGGCCGAAGTGCCGTTCGTGGCCCGGGGGGCCGGCACCGGCCTGTCCGGTGGCGCCATTATCGATGGCGGAGTGATCATCCAACTCAGCCGTATGAACCGGGTGCTGGCCCTGCACCCGGCCGACCGCTACGCCGTGGTTCAGCCGGGGGTGGTGAACAATTACCTGAGCCTGCAAGCCCGGCCCCACGGGCTGGAGTTCGCCCCCGATCCCTCCAGCCAGGCGGTCTGCACCATCGGCGGCAACCTGGCCGAAAACGCCGGTGGGCCGCACACCCTCAAAGTGGGCGTCACAGCCAACCATATATTGGGACAGACGGCGGTATTGCCTGACGGAGAGATAGTCCAGCTGGGCGGGCCGTACCCGGTGGCGCCAGGGCCCGACTTCTCAGCCTTCCTGGTGGGCAGCGAGGGCACTATCGCCGTTACTACCGAGATCATCGTCCGGCTGATACCGCTGGCACCCTTCACAAGCACTATGCTGGCAACCTATGACTCTGTGGGCGCCGCCACCGACTCGGTATCGGCGATCCTGGGGGCCGGGGTGCTGCCTGCCGCCCTGGAACTGATCGACAAGTTGTGTATCCAAGCGGTGGAAGCCAATCTTAAAGTCGGCTTTCCAACCGACGCCACGGCGATCCTGCTGATAGAACTGGACGGCGATCAGGACGAAATAGCGGGCCAGACCGAAACCATTGAGCGCGTCTGCCGCCGGCAGGGGGCCGTCGATTTCCGCCTGGCAGCGGACGAGAAAGAACGACAGCAGTTGTGGCTGGGCCGCAAGCACGCCGTGGGCGCCATGGGCAAGATATCACCCGGCTACTATACCAATGACGGTGTGGTCCCCCGGTCGCGACTGACCGACATTTTAGAATTGGTCTACCGCAGTGGCGAACATCATGGACTGCGGGTAGCCAATGTCTGCCACGCCGGGGACGGCAACATCCACCCCCTGATCCTGTTTGACCCTGATGCAACCGGCGATCTGGAACGGGCGCTGGATTGCTCGCGGGAAATACTGTGGGCCTGCCTGGAAATGGGCGGCTCGCTCACCGGTGAACACGGCATCGGCATCGAGAAGCGGGAGCTGATGGAAAGTATGTATGCAGCCAGCGACCTGGGGCATATGCAGCGCCTGCGGAAGGGCTTCAATCAGCGCAACCTGCTGAACCCGGGCAAAATATTTCCCCTGGGCGCAACCTGTGGGGAAGTTCGCCGGCCGAGTCCCATACCGGCCGGGACCTGGATATGACCGCGCCCAGCGACACCCCGCTGACCGCCGAGGCCTCCGTCCGCCGCCCGGCCAACCGGGATGCCGCAGCCGACCTGATCCGGCAGGCCCGGGCCGAGCGCTGGAGTATCGGCGCCCCGGCGGCCGACTATCACTGGGACTTATCGCAGTTGCAGGAGCGGCCGGCGTTCAACCCGGCGGATATGCTACTCACCGTAGAGACCGGTTTGTCGCTGCGCCAGGTCCAGGAGATTGCCCGTGCCGAAAACCTCTGGCTGCCACTGGACTCCACCATGCCGGAAGTACCGTTGGCGGAGTTGTTGGCCCGGGACGCGTCCCTTAGTTGGCTTA
>JADFMC010000133.1 GCA_022564085.1 Fidelibacterota bacterium
CGATCCTATACGACCGTGACAAACCCGGCCATCGCCAGGACCTGGAGAAACTGGCGCAGGAACCGATCGATCTGGTGGTAGTCAATCTGTACCCGTTCGCGGCCATGCGGGATAAGGGGCTGCCGCCCAAGGAGCTGCTGGAATATATCGACATCGGCGGGCCCAGCTTGCTGCGGGCGGCGGCCAAGAACTACCGGCATGTTATGGTACTTTGCCGGCCGGAGCAGTACCAGCAGTTTCAGGAGCTATACGACCGGCACGGAGGCGACTTGCCGGAGGACGAGCGCCGGGCATTGGCTGGTGAAGTTTTCAAACGCACTACGGAGTACGACCGGCTGATCGGCGAGTTCTTAAATGGCGCCGGCAGTGACCCAGCCCCCATCTTTGAGGTTCGGGCGGACCTGCATCAGCGGTTGCGCTACGGAGAGAATCCCCACCAGACCGCCGAATTCTACCTGCCGCCCGGAGCCAGTCCGCCCTGGAAGCAGCTGCACGGAAAGGAACTCTCCTTCAACAACTACGCCGATATAGAGGCCGCCCAGCAGATAGTGGCCCAGTTCGATCAGCCGGCCGTAGTTATCGTCAAACACGCCAATCCCTGCGGATTCGCGGTGGGGGACAGTTCCCTGGAGGCCTACCGCCGGGCTGGCGCCACCGACCCGGTGAGCAGTTTCGGCGGGATCGTGGCCTTTAATAACCCGGTTGAGCCGGACACCGCCGAGGCGCTGGCGGAGATATTCCTGGAGTGTATCATTGCCCCCAAGTTCGCCCAGGGGGCCCTGGACCGGTTGATGAAAAAGAAAAATTTGCGGCTGCTGGAGGCCGTCCCGGAGGCCGTAACCTCGGGGCGCGAGGTCCGTTCCGTGGCGGGCGGCTACCTGGTGCAGGATCGGGATCACCAGTTGGGTGAGGGGCAGTGGAAGGTCGTGAGCCGGCGGCCCCCTACCGAAAGTGAAATGCAAGCCATGCGCCTGGGCTGGAAATTGGTTAGATTCGTGAAGTCAAATGCCGTGGTTTTCAGCACCTTGGACCAGTTGTTAGGCGTTGGAGCGGGGCAGATGTCACGGGTGGATGCTGTCCGGCTGGCAGGTATGAAAGCTGCCCAAGCCGGACTGGAATTGCAGGGCGCGGCCATGGCCTCGGATGCCTTCTTTCCCTTCCCCGACGGGGTGGAAGTAGCGGCCGAGATGGGGATCAAGGCGGTCATTCAACCCGGGGGCAGTGTGCGCGATGAGGCGGTGATAGCCGCAGCTGACAGCAATGATATGAGCATGATTTTAACCGGCAGCAGACATTTCAGGCATTAATTAACAGGCGGTAGAATGGCGAGAAAAAGTTCAAGGTTTAGGTTTTTCGCTAAAGACATAGCAATTGATTTGGGCACGGCCAACACTTTGATCTGGGTCAAGGGCAGAGGCCTGCTGATCAACGAACCTTCCATCGTGGCTAAGTTGGTCAACAGTGACAAAGTGATCGCAGTGGGCACCGAGGCCAAGGAGATGTTGGGGAAAACCCACAGCAATATCGAAACTGTGCGGCCCCTGAAGGACGGCGTTATCGCCGACTTCAAAATGGCCGACGGTATGATCCAGGGATTTATTCGCAAGATGAACCTGAGCCGCATTGCCCGGCCCCGGATGGTGATTTGCATTCCATCGGGGGTGACGCCGGTGGAACAGCGGGCCGTGCGGGAATCGGCTGAGCGGGCCAACGCCCGGGAGGTTTACCTGATCGAGGAACCGGTGGCGGCGGCCATCGGCATCGGACTGGATATCGCCAAGCCGGTGGGTAATATGATCGTCGACATTGGCGGCGGCACCACCGAAATAGCGGTGATTGCCTTAAACGGCATTGTCACCAAGGAGTCGATCCGGGTGGCCGGCGACGAGATGGATGCGGCCATCGTCAATTGGTTCCACAACGAGCACAAGCTGGACATCGGTTACCGCACCGCCGAGCGGATCAAGCTCAGCGTGGGTGCCGGTGTGATCAACGGTGAGCCCAGCGTGGTGATCAAGGGCCGGGACATGGTAACCGGTATCCCCAAGACTATCACGGTTTCGCCGCTGGAGATCCGCAAGGCCTTGTCAGACACCTTGTTCCAGATCATGAACGCCATTAAACGGGCCCTGGAGCGTACCCCGCCGGAATTGAGTGCCGATATTCTGGACCGGGGGATAATTCTAACCGGCGGCGGTTCCCTTTTGCGGGGTTTTGACGAGATATTGCGGGAGGAGACCAACCTCCCGGTGCACGTGGCGGAGGATCCGCTCCTGAGTGTTGTGCGGGGGACTGGAATGGTGCTGGAGGATATCAAGACTTATTCCGCCATTATGCTCTAAGGGGCGGCCGGGCTCAACGTGCGGAACTTATTCGAGCTACTTTTTTACCTCAAAGAACTGCTGCTGTTGCTGCTGGCGGTGTTGGTGTCACTCACATTGCTGCTCACCAGTGATTCCGATCAGGCGGTGGCGATGCAAGGGGTCTATGCCAATATTGTAGGGGCCGTACCGAGGCCCAGCCTGGACTTCTCCGATTTAATCAGCTATAAGGCCGAGAACCAGACACTGCGGCAACGGCTGATCCGATATACCCTGCTGAACGCGGAACTGGCCGATGTGGCCCGGGAAAACCAGCGGCTGCGCCGGATGTTGCGCTTTACCGAGAGCTCACCTTTCCGGTTGCAAGTCGCGGAAGTAATCAGCCGGGGAGCTTCCAGTGTGCTCAGCACGGTGACGCTGAATGTTGGCGCTGAACAGGAAGTGGTTCCCAATCAACCGGTGTTGACGCTGGACGGCCTGCTGGGTAAGACACTCACCGTGGCGCCGGAGGCAACGGTGGTCCATCTGGTCACTGACCGTAACTTCCGGCTGTCGGTCAAGGTCGGCAGCCAGGGACTGCGAGGTATTCTCCGCCCCCTATACGGATCGGAGGGAGAGATAATAGGAATCTCATCCAACGGCGACATTTTCCCCGGCGACCGGGTGCTCACCTCCGGCTTCTCGGATATCTACCCGAAAAACCTGCCGGTAGGTGAAGTCTTGGAGGTAATCAATATTCCTGGAGAATCCTATAGCCGGGTGCGAGTCAGGCTTTATGCCGACCCCCAAAATGCCGAACATGTGTTTGTGATGATCAGCCGTGGCGACGGCCCTTAAGCTGCTACTGGTATTGGTGGTGGCGTTTCCGGCGCAGCTATACCTGGCGCCGTTGTTGAGGATCGGCAACATCCGGCCCGATTTCATCCTGATAATATTGGTTTTCGTCTCTTCCCGATATGGCCGTATGGCGGGTATTCTGCTGGGCTTTGCGGCCGGGCTGTCGCAGGATGTGACTGGATCCTTAAGCCTGTTGGGCGCCAATGCCCTGCCAAAATCGATAGTCGGGTATACGGTTGGTACCCTGAACGGCAACCTCACCGTTTGGACATCGCGGGTGATAAATCTGTATATTTTTGGCAGCATACTGGGGCACGCCATCATCTACCAGGTGATCATGGTCCAGGGACTGGCGGCTCCCATGGGCAAGGTAATGAACAATATCCTGCTGGAGGCGTTAATGTCCAGTGTGATGGTCATCGGGATGCGCTATATAATCCCTCTGGTTGCGAGTAAGGAATGAGCACAGCCGGCACAGCGCTCTTGGGTCGTCGCAATCTAATGGCGGCGGTGATTATCATACTACTGGTCACCATCGGAGTGCGCTTTTTCCAGTTTCAGATCATACTGCACGATAAATATGCGTCGTATGCCGAAAACAACAGCATCCGCACCGTCCGATTGCGGGCACCCCGGGGGATCATCCTGGACCGCAACGGCTATTATCTGGTCACCAATCGGCCCCAGTTTAATCTGGCGGTCATTCCTGCGGAAGTGGAGCATTCACTGACCGAATTGGAGTCCTTAAGCCGGTTTTTGGAGATTGAGCCGGAGTATATCTCCAACCTGGTATCAGCGGCTGACGGCCTTTACCAGCGTTTCCAGCCGGTGACGCTCTATGAGGATGTGTCATTCATCCAACGCTCCCACATCGAGGAACACCGCCTGGAGTTCCCGGGGATATTCTTCGTGGACCATACTATCAGGCACTATCCCTCCCGGGCTCGGGCCACCCACGTGATCGGCTATCTGCGGAATGTAGCCGAGGAAGATTTCGCTGAGTACCGCAAAGACGGCTACCGGATGGGTGACGTGGTAGGCTTCGCCGGATTGGAAAAACTGCTGGAGCGGCAATTGCGGGGGGAAGAAGGCTATCGTTACCACCTGGTGGATAACCTGCTGCGCGACCTGGGAGAGATTCCCCATAAACCCACTCAATACCCGGTTCCTGGTGACTCTATTCGACTGACCCTGGATGTGGACATGCAAGCCCAGGGAGAGCGGCTGATGGAGGGCCGGCGCGGCAGCTTGATCGTGATGGAGCCTACCACCGGCGAAATATATGTTTTCGTCAGCGCACCCGATTATGTTTTGGGCCCCTTCGTGGGACCCATTCCCCAAACCTTGTGGGAATACTGGCGGGACGATCCCGCGAAAGTGATGTTGAATCGGCCGATCAACGGGTTATATCCCCCCGGCTCCATCTATAAATTGGTGGCTGCCGCCGCCGCCCTGGCAGGAGGTCGCATCGACCCGGCCGCCACCGTGGAGTGCAATGCCGTCTATCAGTTTGGCAACCGGGTGTTCCATTGCAACATCTGGCCGGGGCACGGGGTTGTGGATCTGAAGGACGCCCTGCGCGTGTCGTGCAATATCTATTTCTACAAGTTAATCCAGCAGATCGGATTTGAGGCCTGGGTGGAGATGTCGCTAATGCTGGGCTTCGGCGCCCCCACCGGAATCGATCTGCCCCAGGAATCGCTGGGACAGGTACCTACGAAAAAGTATATGGATCGCAAATACGCCGCTGAGGGGTGGACTGCCGGGCACCTGCTTAACATGGTGTTGGGTCAGGGGGACTTGCTGGTAACACCGATCCAGGTGGTCCGCATGACCGCCGCCATCGCCAATGGAGGCCTGCTGGTAAATCCTAGGCTGGTGTTGGATCCCGAGCTAACCAGCCGCAGCCCGGAGGTCATCAAGTTGCCGGGCTGGATCTGGAATTACCTCCAGGAAGCCATGTACGAGGTAGTAAATGGGGAGAAGGGCACCGGTTTTAGGGCCAAGGTACCGGGGGCCAAAATATACGGTAAGACCGGCACCGCCCAAAACCCTCATGGTAACGGGCACTCGTGGTTCACGGGCTATCTGGAAACCGAGGATGGCCGCCAGCTGGTGGTGACGGTGCTGGTGGAGACGGGGGGGCTCGGTTCCCGGGTAGCGGCCCCGTTGGCGGCTGAGGTGTTCAGATTTTATCTGGAGCGCTATCCGCCAGCCAAGGAGGGGCAGCTTGCCCAAGCTCACTAGAAGCTACACCGGACTGATGGTCTGGGATGCCCTCATCCTAATTCCGGTGGGGGTGCTGTTGTTGCTGGGCTTTACAGGCCTGTTCAGCACTAGCTTGGCCGTGCCGTTCTTCGCCTCCACATTCTTCCGGCAATTGATCTGGTTAGTTCTATCGCTGGGGCTCGTCTGGCTGCTGAAACTCATTAGTCCCCGGGTTTATATGGACCAGGCCTACCGTCTTTACGCCTTGATGATCGTCCTGTTGTTGCTGACCTATTTCATGCCGGCGGTCTCGGGAGGCCGACGCTGGCTGGTAATTGGCGGCATCGGGTTGCAGCCTTCGGAGTTCGGTAAGATCATAGTGGTTTTGGCCCTGGCCAAGTTCCTGGCGGAAAACCAGCCCAAGCTGGAACGCTTTCACTTTGCGTTGCTGCCGTTGGCCATCGCCGGCGGCCCCGCTATGTTGATTATTGGTCAGCCTGATCTAGGCACGGCCATCATATTCATGACCACCGCCTTCGCCATGATGTATTGGGCCGGCGTGGCCCCCATGCACCTGTTCGTCATGGCTGCGCCGGTAATCAGTCTGCTGGCCGGCTTTAATTTCTATACCTTTTCCCTCTGGATGCTGCTGCTGGTGCTGGTGCTTTATTTCTCCCGCTCCAAACTGCGCTGGAGCGTCATTAACTTCGTTGTCAACGCCTCATTCGGCACGCTGGCCCCCACTTTGTGGAACAAGCTCCAGCCCTATCAGCAGCGGCGTATTCTGAC
>JADFMC010000134.1 GCA_022564085.1 Fidelibacterota bacterium
TCGGTTCGGTATACTTGGGCAGCGGCTCGTAGCCGTACTCCTCCAGCACCGTGGAATGGATCTCGAACTTGCCGGTGGGGGTGTCGAATCCGGGCTGGCCGTCCGGCCGCAGACCGCCCTTTTCCCACTTGCGATACTCCATCAACGGCGTGGGGATCTTAACCCAGCCGCCGGCCGCTTCCACGTCAGCCCGGGTGTAGCCTGACCCTTCCAGGGCCAAATCGACCAGCTCCCGCTCACTCTGGGGATAGAGGTGGCCGTAACCGAGGCGGCGGGCTAACTCGGCCATGATCAGGAAGTCGTTGCGGGCCTCGCCCACCGGTTCGATCATGCGCTCCCGCAGCCGGAAAATAGGGCCGTAGCCCATGTATGACTCAATTTCAAACATGGTGGTGGCCGGCAGAACCACATCGGCATAGGCGGCGTCGGCCGTCATCTGGCGGTCGATGCACACGGTGAAATCGAGCCCGGCCAAGGTCTCGCGCCATATGGAGGTCTGGGGCCAGGAAGTGAGCAGCGAGGCCCCATGAATGATCAACGCCCGGATGCGGTAGGGCTCTCCTTCGAGCACCGACTTGATCAGCCCCGACGCGTGCGATTCACCCCGGTAGTGGCTGTAAAGTGGGAAAATGTCACGGGCCACCGCCCGGTCCAGGTCGGGGTTGGGCTGATTGTGGGACCGGTTGATGGGGAACTGTGTATCCAGCATGGCCAGCCCCATACCGCCGGGGACATCCAGTTGCCCCGCCAGGGCGAATATGGTCATGACGGCCCGGATGGCCTGAATACCGCTGTTGGAATACTCCAGCCCGGTATACATCACCGGACAGGCGCCGGCGGCCCGGCAGATGCGACGGGCCAGGTCACGAATGGTGTCGGCCGGTACGCCGGTGATGGCCGCAGCCGTATCGGGAGAGAAGTGCTGGACATAACGGGCCAACTCGGGGAATCCGTGGCACCACTGGTCGGCGAATTTTTCATCATACAAATCCTCTTCCACCATCACCGCTAGGATGCTCAGCGCCAGGGCGCCGTCAGTGCCGGGCCGGATGGGCACCCACTGGGCGCCGGTCCGATCGACGGTTTCAGTTCGCCGGGGGTCGATCACTACAATATGGGCGCCCCGCCGGGCGGCGGCTTCCAGGCGGTGCATGTCCAACGGCGGAGAATCGGTGGCCGGGTTGGCCCCCCAGACCACCAACAGCTCGGCATTCTCCATGTCGGAGAACATGTTGACCAGCATACGCCCCATGGTCACGTGGGGAGCCATCATGGCGAAGGAGACATAGCACAACGCTCCCACCCCCATGGTGTTGGGGGAGCCAAAGGGGAACAGCACACTGGAGGCCGAGGATACCGCCACCCCCGCGGGCTGGAACATGTCGCACAGGGAGAGCTCGAACGCCCCCCGGCCGGTGTAGATGGCGGTTGCTTCCGGGCCCGACTCAGCCTTGATGCGATTCAAGTTTTCGACGATCAGGTCATAGGCCTGGTCCCAGGAAATGCGCTCGAACTCGTGGGTACCCTTGGGACCGACCCGGCGCAGCGGGTAGCGCAGGCGGTGCTCCGAGTAGATAATTTCGGGGGCCTTCTCTCCCCGGCGGCAGATCATACCCAACGGGTGGCCTTCGGCAGCCCTGATAGCCTTCAGACGGCCGTCCTCCAGGCCCACCTCCACCCAGCAGCCCGCCGGGCAGATGCCGCAGATGCCGGCCTTCCACTCCAGTGTCTGTTTTTTACCAGCCATCCGATTGTCACTCCCACTGTGCCTGGTGATGCTGCTTTAGACGGGGTAAGGATGCCGCCCCGGCGCCCGGATTGCTCCGGCCGGCAATAAATCGCTATCAGCTCTGGTTACCCCATTCCAAAGTTAACACGACCGGCCGGCTATGGGGTTGCGCGAAGTAATTTCACAATATAAACCTATTGGGGAAGCGCACTGGTTTAGTGCTCATCCGTGGATACCGAGGCAACATGCGCTGGCTATGGATCCTTCAGCCAGGCGGCGCCGGACAACCGCATCAGTCCTGGTAACTGATCGTCGCCTCGTGCGCGGCCGCCCAAGAGAGCGGGTGGTGGGACCGGTGTCCATACACCGGATTATACTGACTCCATCAAGGCTTGTCCTGAGTCCGCCGAAGGGCTTGTCCTGAGTCCGGCGAAGAGCGCTGCTATTGAAGCAATCTGGCGCATGGTCCCGTTCCCTATCCCGCTATAGCGGGGCCAAGGGCGGGCTGCTGAAGTAGGGCTGGGAAAACTGCTTTTGGAGCACCGAGGTTGAAACTTCGGCTGAGACTAGGCCGGGCTGCACTCCGGTAGATGGTCCTGATAGTGCCCCTCTACCCCTTCATTGTATTTATCCAGGTCCTCGAAGGTAACCGTCTGGTCGCATTTTGCGCAAATCCACACCACACCGAGCTGCCCAACCTCATAGCCAACAAATCGTTTCATGGGGTCTATGTAGATGGCGACCTCTATACTCCCCGTAAGTAATTTGAGGACATCATGGTTAGGTTGGGCTGGGGTATTCCGGAAGAACGACTTCAGAATGGTCATCCGTTCTTCCTGTCGGTGAGCCTCTTTCCAGTTGTATCTGAGTGTCAATGGCAAAGTGCTGGTCTCCCTCCTTAGTGATCTAAAGTTAGGTTTTCAGCTTGGAGCTCACAAGTAAGAAACATAAGCGTGTCTGCCAGGGGCTGGGAGCCACAATTCTAGGGAACCGGCTACAGATGGTCAGGTGCTAAAGCGTGCCCGGATACTCCCGCACCCGCTGCACCATCACCGGGTCGAAAGAACAACCGCCACCTTTGCTCCCGTGGTTGGTATCCCAGTCCACGGAATCGCAAGTGGGCTAGTGCTGCGGCCGGTCCGGCTTAATTGCCCTGATATTGATGCTGCCCATTTCGGCCAGGGATGGCGCCTGGTTAAATTGACCGCCACCTGAGCTTGCCCCCATATAATTCATGATTGAACTGTAATGAGGATATCCGCTATCCCGCTGATGGCCCTGCGGCTTAACCTACCGGTTAAGGGCCAGAACCTGCAGCTGCACTACGATCTGGGTGAAGATCGGGACTACTTCACCAGCACCCTGGAGCTGTTCAGACCCGATTCCGCCGGGGCCACCTTTTTCTTCGTGGATTTCGACTACAATTCTAGCAGCGCCGGCGGCGCATCCCTGGCCTATTGAGAGTTCGCCCGCTATTTCAGGGTGCCCGCGCTCCCCGGCCTGTCATGGACAATTCAGTTCAACGATGGCGTGGCCCCCTGGGGACCCATAGGTGATGTATGGCTGGCGGGGGTCAGTTTCCCCCTCAACCTGGGCGTGATCACCGTGGCCACGGACCTGCTTTACCGCCCTGCCCGTTTCTCCGATGGTAAGGACCTGCAGCTCACCATGGTCTGGTTTCAACCGTTACTGGCAGGGAAGCTCACCCTTACCGGCTATATAGACCTGCGGTCGGATCGGCCGGCGGGTAGCAAGCGGGAAATAGTGGTCTTGGCGGAACCGCAGCTGTGGTATCAGGTCCGCCCGGACCTGGCGCTGGGCGGCGAGCTGGAGATCAGCCACAACTTCCTGCCGGAGACCGGCTGGCCGGTGAAGCCCACGGTAGCAGTCAAGTGGCAATTCTGAACCAGCCGCTGGTTCCGGCCTGAGGCCCGGCCCGAGCCACAGGTTAGCTCGCTGCCTTCCGGAACACGTATCGTACATACCTGGCCTGGCCCGATTGCAGGTGGCGCCAGACTGTCGACTCCCGGAGACCGGCGAAGTCGCGGAAGGCCTTCCCCAGCCACCGGGGAAACTGCCCCTGGATCAGCTCCAACTTGCGCTGGCTGTCGGCCTCCATGGCGCGCAACACCTCCCTGTTGATCTCCTCCTCCAACACCAGGTTCAGGGCCGAGGCGGCCAGTTGTTCCTGCAAAAGTGTCTGCTCTGCGCCGGCCCGTAGGTCGGCGAAACAGAAATGGCCGCCCGGCCGCAGCACCCGGGCCACCTCCCATAGAAAGGCAGTCATCGATCCGTAGCAGTGGGATGATTCCACGTTCACCACCACATCGAATGACTGATCGTCGAAGGGTAGCGCTTCCGCATCTCCTTGCCGGAATGACAGCCCCGGCACCTGGTGGTTGGCCCGGCAGAATGCCACCGCCTCTTCGGAGAAGTCAACGCCTACAGTAGTTGCCGGCCCCAGGTAGCGCTGAATATAGGAGGCTCCCCCGCCGCGGCCACTGCCAACCTCCAGCACTTCCTTGCCGGCCAGCTCCACGTCGCTGACCGTACGGTGGTAGAGCTGGATGCAATAACGGTCCGGTTCGTCAGCCGGCTCCAGGGCCAACTGTCCGTCCACCGAGGCCTGGTAGCCGTAGTTCATGAATGTCCAGCGGCGATCGGCATGCCGTCGTGCCAGATAATTATACCACCGCCGCCATAAAAACCGCCGCAGAATAGGCGCCCGGACCAGCCGCCGAAATAGATTTGCCAGCATGAGCCCTCCTCACACTAATCTACGGTTTCGGCTGCCGTGGATGCCAAGAATTAAATCACAGTGGTATTCCAGGTCTGCCGGAGTTCAACGACTGCCCGGTCATCAATCTGCTGCCAAGTCCTGATTCAAGGACGCGGTTTGACAGCTCTAATTGTTATGCTGGCGATAGGGAGCGAGCCGCTGTGCTGATCACCTTTTGCCCCCGGATCACCGGCCGTATTCATTATTTCAATCTCCTGAAAGCCGGCGGCTTTAATGGTGGCCAGGTATTCTTGCCGGGGAGCCGCACCGGCTACACAGTCGACATAGGCCGTTTCCGAGTTCCTCACATCCTCCGGCAGATCGCCCGTCAGCACGATGTCCGCGACCATCATCCGGCCGCCCGGTCTCAGCACTCGCTGGGCTTCCCGGAATACGCGCTCCTTGTCCGGGGCCAGATTGATGACACAGTTGGAGATAACCGCGTCTATAGATCCGTCGGTCACCGGCAGATCCTCGATCTCGCCCAGCCGGAATTCCACCTGCCGGTAGCCACCCCGATCGGCGTTGTGCCGGGCCTTGTCAATCATGGCGGGCGTCATGTCCACCCCGATCACCCGGCCGGTTGCTCCCACAGCGTCGGCGGCCAGGAAGCAGTCGAACCCGGCCCCGGAACCCAGGTCAAGCACTCTCTCCCCAGGCTGCAGATCGGTGATGGCCGTGGGGTTGCCGCAACCAAGGCCCAGATTGGCCCCGGCCGGCGCCTGATCCAACTCCCTGTCCGAGTAACCTATGCTGCGGGCCGTTTCCTCAGCGCTGGTCGACCCACCTCCGCAGTCACAGCCACATCCATTCTGTCCTTGCGCGATCCGCCCGTAAGCCTCCTTAACCGCTGTTTTTACACTAGTATCATCCATACAAACCTCCTGTTTGTGGCGGCCTCACCGCCTTTTAATTGGTAGACGGAGATTCGGCTGGATAGTCACATAAGTTGTTTGGCGTTGGATCGGTCTGCGCAATCACAATGATTGCTGGATTTGGTGTGATAATGGAGGATATTTCCCCGCCGGTCCAGCTCGAAGTGGCAGCAGTCCAGCAGCACCGCCTTCAATTTCTCCCGCCCCCGCCGCACCCGCATCTTGGCGGCCGATAGGGAAAGCCCCAGCTCCGTGGCCAGCTCACGATGTTTCATCCCTTCTAGTTCCGTCAGCCGCAGCGCCTGGCGGTATTTCTCGGGCAGCGAATCGAGCATGGGCTCCAACCAACCGGCCACTTCCCGGTTGAGGGCGTTATCGTCCTGGTTATCTACAATCCCAGTGGCAAGGGCGGGCTCTGGCGGTTGCACTTTTAGTTGGCGATAATAATCGGCGATGGCATTCCTGGTGATCTGAAACAGCCAGGCGGTTAAACGGCCCTCGTCTTTCAGGCTGCTCAGATTATTGTGAATCTTGGTAAAAATATCCTGGAGCAGGTCATCGGCGTCTTCCCCATCGGTTATCCGATCCAGGATGAACGCCCTTAACCGCCCATTGAATTCAGCCCAAACCTGCTCGGTAGTGATGGTCATAATGGCATCTTGATAGTTTGGCTGTAGAGCTCGATGGCCCAAACTATCGACAATTTCCACCGATTACCAGCTTTTACCTTCGTCGGCATATCATCATAACTTCATCCTGGACTCCAGTCCT
>JADFMC010000135.1 GCA_022564085.1 Fidelibacterota bacterium
CCTGACCCAATATTTCTACCTGCACCGCAATATTCTCACCGCAAAAGTAGTAGGCGTCACCGATACCGACCTGTATGCCGTAGTGATCCACACTGCGGCCTTCTCCCAGGACGGCTCTAAGCAGGAACATATCGATCGTTTCAAAGAGGAGCTGGACCGGTTTGCAGCTGCCGGCGCACTGTTTGTCGGCGGCGGGGACCTGAACACTATACCCCCCAATGCTGAAACGAGAATCGACTTTGGCGATTCCAAGTGCACCGGCGATGAATTCCAGGCGGATGATTATACGAATGAAGCGGACTGGCTGCGTCCACTGTACCGCGATTATTTTCCAGCCATCGATACGTTGATTTATGCGGCTAACGACAGTGCCTATTTCTCGCATACCACCAACTCGAACGGTCCGTTCACCCGCAAGCTCGATTACCTGTTCACCAATATGGGCGACGGCTGGGTGGCCGGTTCCGGGCAAGTGTACAATCTGGCCATGGGTTCCGGCCGGAAGAGATTATCGGATCACGCCCCCGTTTCGGCGGTATTAGTTGTGGCGGGGAGGTAGCCGTGAAAACCGGTGTGCTGATTTTCCTCGCGGGCCTGTTGCTGATTGGCCAACTCCCGGCGCAACTGGCGGAAGGTGAATATTGGTATTCCGGGACGGCCAGATTACTGCCGGAGGGCCGCAAGGTAAGTGGCCTTTTCGAGCCGTTGCGCTACGGCCGGTCGGAGCGGCTGGAATGGTCCCTCAATCCGGTCTTGGCCCTGGTGATACCTAACATGGCGGTAAAATTAGCCCGTAATGAGCTGGGCGGCTGGCAGAGGGCCTGGCGGATCAGCGGGCATTATCCCACGTTGCTGTTGCGCACACTAACCAGGGAGGGGACCGCTGGGCTGTTGGCCCCCGATCCGACTATACCGCAAGTACCCCATTTGCTGTTCGTCAGGGGTGAAGTGCTGTTATCGCGGCGCATGGGAACCGGTACATTGGTCACCTTAAAGGGTGGCCTGGCGCTGGCCCTTAAGGCCGGTGAATTTGACGCCCGCCACACTATCGACCTGCCGGTCATTTATCCCCGCATGGCGGCTTACCGGAACGGCTACCAGTTCAACTTGGGTATCGATCTATTGCAGGAGTTGCCGGTCATCAAACGGCTGTGGGTCGACGCCGATCTGTTCATCACGCCCGGCTTTGACCGGCCCCTGGCATTCGAACACAAGGGGCTGACCGTGCTGAGTCGCAAGGGGCGCCTGGGCCTGCTGGTGGGCTACAAGCTCACCTGGGGCGACTATCCCTTCGGGGCCCAATGGCACCTGCTGCCACTGGTGGACCTGCAATGGACCAGGCAGCGTAAAGGGCCGGAGTAGTATAGATGCCTATAATAGCGCCCAAGAAGCTTACCTTCGTGGTAAATCCCTACGGCGGCAAGAAAAAGGGTCCGGCCATCATGCGCCTGATCAAGCCGGTGTTCGAGGCCAAGGGGATCGAACTGGACATTATCGAGACCCAGCATAAGCGCCACGCCTGGAGCATCATTCAGGCGCTGGATCCCACCGGCGTGGACGGCATCTGCGGCGTCGGAGGTGACGGCACCTTGCACGAGCTGGTGAACGGCCTGTTGTCGCGGGCGGACGGGGCTAAGATACCGATTGGAATGGTGGCCGCCGGCAGCGGCAATTCGTTCATGGAGTCGCTCAAATGCCTGGACCCCATCGACGCCGCCCAGCGTATCGCCTACGGCCACACCCGCCCCATCGACGTAGCCTCGGTTTCCCTGGGGGGCGAGCAGACCATCTACGCCTGCAATATCGTCGGCTGGGGCCTGCCCACCGACATACAGCACACGGCGGATAAGTTTCGCTGGATGGGCGGGGCCCAATATACTTTTGCCGCGGCTATCGAGGTGCTCAAGGGCAAGAAGCGCCGCGGCCGCCTGTTGGTAGACGGCGAGGAGATCAAGGGCAAGTTCCTATTCATTCTGGCGTGTAACACCCCCTTCACCGGCCGCAGTATGCTCCTGGCCCCCCGGGCCCAGCTGAGCGACGGCTATATCGACCTGCTGATCGTGCGCAAAGCCCCTCGACTCAAGGTTCTCAAGCTGTTGCCCAAGACCTTCAGCGGCAAGCACGTCACCTCCCCCCTGGTGGAATACAGATACGTGAAGGAGTTCGAATTCTTCCCCGAAGTGGACGAACCGGTGAACATCGACGGCGAGCTGGAAGGCAAAACCCCCATCCGCCTGAAGATGATACCCCACGCGTTCCAACTGCTGATCTGAGGCCGATGCCTGCCGGCTACCGCGACGACATTCTGGAGGTGCTGGAGGAGCAATTCCGGGACGATACCCGCGTCATGCGGGGCCTGATCTTCGGCCACCCCGGTTTCAAGCGGATCAACCGGGTGTTCTGCTTCGTCTACGCCGACGGCCTGACCCTCAAGCTGCCCGCCGCCGATTACCGGGCCTGTCTGGAACTGGAGGAAGCCGAGCCGTTCAGTCCCCGGGGCAGTCCCATGGGCACCTGGGTGGTGCTCTCCTACCCCGATGCGCCGGAGTACCTGGACAACTGGCAGTGGGTGGAGAAGGCGCTGGCATACATTATCACCGACGAGGCCGCGCCGCCCAAGAAGAAGAAAAAGCGCTGAAGTCGGTCGCCGGGCCTATGTGGGCAGGTGCAGGCCGTATTTCTGCAAGAATATCCGGAGAGCGTCTATATCATCACGGTAGTGGTGAGCCCTGATGCCCATGGCCTGGGCAGCGGCTACATTCTCCACAAAATCATCCACAAACAACGCCTGCTCCGGCCGCACCCCGGCCTTTCGCAGGGCCAGCTCGAAGATCTCCCGTTCCGGTTTGCGATGCCCCACCAGGTGCGAGGCGATGACGCCGTCCACCTGCTCCATGAAATCATGGTCTGAATACAGCCGGGTAAAATGCACTTCATTAGAGTTGCTTAACAGGAAAACTTTGGCCTGGCGGAGCAGGGTGGGCAGCAGGTCCAGCACCGGGGTAGGCTGCCCCAGCACGGCCAGCCATAGTTCCTTAAAATCCTCCAACGGTAACTGGCGCCCGCTGCCGGCAGGGCCAAAAACCTGGCGGTAGTACTCCTCAAAGCCGATCTCTCCCCGCTCAAGGGCGTGATAGGCGTTATGGTTCTGCCCGCCCCACAGCTCCCGGGGTGACAAACCGGTCGCCCTGGTAATCTCCGCCAGCAGCGGCTCCAGGTTCAATTCGAGCAACACGCCGCCGATGTCCAAAAATATGGTGGTGATTTCCGCTTTATTCTCCGGCATTATTCTGAAATCCTGCAAATGCTGTTCTGCAAGTGGCCTACTGTTCTTTACCAGCCGGGCGTGCCAGATATAACTGCAGGGCCGCTTCCGGGCCGAATGGGTGGCGGCCGTAATCACCCCACTTTTCCAGCACCTGGAACCCGCACTCGTGCAGCAGACGGTCCATGGTATCGGGATAAAACATCCGCATGGTGAAATCGTAGCGCAGGAAATCGGGCCGCTGCGCAGTGGAATAATACCAGCTGATCCGGTTGAGCTCGGTCAGGGGATCATATTCGTTGCTCTCGGTCACTGTGACGGACTGGCCGTCAATAGGATCGATATATTCCATGGCGGCGGCACGATGATTGGGGGGACGGAACAGGAAAAGGGGATCGGGCACGAAGATGTCGATGGCCAGGCGCGTTTCGGTATGGCAATGCTCAGCCATGCAGCGCAACGCGGAACAAGCGTCATCATCGGTCAACAGGTGCAGGAATGCATTGAAGCCGATGAAGATCAGGTCGAATGATTCCCCTAAGTGAAAATCCCGCATGTCCCCCTGGATCATGCGGGCCCGGTGGCCATAGGAGGCCAGCTTTTCCCGAGCCCGCTCCAGGAACGGCGCTGATATTTCCAATCCGGTATAATGGCTGTCGCTCTCCAGCACCGTGAGGGCCAGGCGCCCGGTGCCGGCGGCCAACTCCAGCACCCGGGGGCCGAATTCGGTGGCCAACTCCCTCCAGAACTGGAGATCGTCGGTTTTCCACCAGTGCTCGGCGTCGTAGAGCTGGGCGTCCCGGTAGAGGGGCAGGTCGAATTCTGATGATGGGGCCGGCATTGACGGTCGAATTTAAGGTCCGGCAAGGGTGGGATGGTCCGCCATTCTCCGTCGGTAATGGCACAATTGTGGCAGCGGCCAAAGTTAAAGGAACAGGCCGAAATGCCGATATTAACAGTACGGGATTTTACCAGTAATGACCATACCGATCAATAGCTTCCAATGGTTGCCGGCGCCCTTTAGAACAGGGGCTTTGTCCAACCAGCTGACCCGCTGGGACGCCACCACCGAGTTGGCCGGGCGGCAATTGACAGAAGATGTGACCGCAGAACTTTCACCGCTGCCCAACTATCTGTACCGGCAGGGGCTGGATTTTACCCGTTCCCTGGTGAGTTCTTCCGAAGGCTCTGTGGAATTTGACCTCCATTATTCCATGAGCTCATCGGAACAGCTCACCGCCCGGGGCTATTACGCGGAACGGACTCAGACCTTGGAATTATCCTTTTCCTTTAAATTCCAGCAGGAAGTGTCCGGGGAAGACGGGGTGGAGATACGCACGTTCGAGGGGCAGCTGCTCCTTACTCTGATTAAGGTGGAGCGCCGTAGCATCACTCCCTATGTCGACCAAGAGGATATTCTGACATTTCTGCGCCGCCTACTGCAGGAGATTGCGAAGCTGGCCGCCAATGATGAACGACGGCCCGGCGAGGTAGTACTGACACAGGAAGATTTCATGAAGATGGTTAAGCTGGACAACGGTCGTCTGGTCACCAAACTGATGGCCCTGATCCAGATGACCATCACCCAGGCCCAGATGAAACGGTTGCTGGACGGCGGTGGGAACCTGACACCCATGGCGCTCCAGCGGAAGGAGACCACCGCTATGACCGCCTATAGTTACTCGGAGCAAGTGCGCCGGTTCAGCCTCATCATCCGTGAAATCACCACCAAAACCGCCGCCAAGGAACCGGCGGCCAGCGCTGCCAGCCGGCCGGAGACCGAGAACGTCACGCCCGCTACAGCCGAACCGGCAGTGGCATCAAGCCAGGAGACGCCGGCCTGACCGAATAAGAGGGCGAATCTTTTCTAGTTGAGGGGGGTTGCTTGAGTTGGGGTGAACAGGGATGTACGCCTCGACCAGCACCCCGCTTATTTAACCAACCCGCTTAAAATGCTGTAGCCGCAGATCTCTGCCCCCTCAATCGATTACCGGCGTACCTCAACAGTTAATCTGACTTGGAACCGCTACTCATGGCAGCGGTGATAGTCGCCCGCTCGCGTTTGATCCGTTCCGGGTCGCCGCCTTTCTTCTCCAGAATATCCAGCGCTTCCAGGGCCTGCCGGTAGAGCCCCTGAACCTGGTAAATGTTCACTAATGTGAAGGTGGCCAGCATGGGGTCCACGAACGGGGCGAAGGCGGGATCAGTTGGGTCGCCGGATCGTTCAGCCGATGGCTGAGGGGCATCTTCCGAGGGTTGCCCTTCATCAAGGGGAGGGTCTTCCTCAATTATGGAATCGCCGGTCGATTGTGCCCCGCTAGGATCCTCCGCTACGTCGGCTGGTTCGATGGACGCAAGCTGGTCATCATCGGCGGCTGCCATCTCAGTCTCCGGCTCCGGGCCTCCCGGTTCTGCCGGAGGTGTGGCTATGGCATCAGCGGGGATACCCGTATCCTCAACTGGTCCCACCTCGGACTCGATCTCCGGGACAATCGCTTCCAGCTCCGGCCCCGCGACCTGCGTACTAGTCTCATCTTGGGCAATCTCTTTACCAGGCCGGGATAAACGGTCGGTGATGGGCAGCGGTTTATCGGCCGGTGGCTCACCTTCTTCCTCGGTGGTCCCAGGCGGCGAGACCTCCTCTTCCACTGGCGCTTCAGCGGCCTCTATTTTGGCTTCTACTTCATCGACCGGCTCCGCTTGGGTATCGCCGCCGGTTTCCTCGCCTGGCGCATCAGGTGTAGGCGGAGTCACCTGCGCTTTAGGTTTTGACTTCGCTTTTGCTTTTTTGGGGGCTGGCGGCGCCGGCTCCTCAGGGGCGTATTTGGTTGACAGCTCCTCCCGCAACTGGGCCAGCCGGGCCGAGAT
>JADFMC010000136.1 GCA_022564085.1 Fidelibacterota bacterium
ACCACCTTCAGCGATTCCGCGAGCGCATCGTACCCCCCCGCTCCGGGCTGTGGCTGATTGTTCTGCGTGACCTCGACGGTGACGTTGTCCCGCCCGGTCAGGTTCTCAATGATGATGAGAGAGTCGAAGGTGTAATCAATCAACAACCCGCCGGGAGACAAGGTGACGATCTGCCCCTGATCGAGATCAAGCTCCGATGCCATCATGATTCCGCCGGGAAACGCCCCCTCGTAGGCTCCCATGTCCACAATTCCATCCTGGATACGGGGAGTGCCGTTTAGATCGTAGAGAATGCCGGGGGGAATCCACACGTTCCCCCCGGCATTGATTGCAGGAGAGCCGATGGCAAGACGAAAGTCCTCCGCCCAGGGATTCACGAACTTGGGATCTTGATCAATGTTGCCGATCCCGATGCCGCCCCAGCCCCCTTCCACGTTGGAATTCTCGAAGAGAATCCCGCCGAGCCCCCGATAGGAGAGACCGAAGTTACCGTGGATGATCGAGTTGACGATCGTCGGGTTGGCTCCACTGGATAAGACGATCCCATCTCCCAGGTTGCGGACAATCGTGCAGTTGGTCAGGGTGGGTCCATTGGTGAGATTGATGGCATCGATGGAATTGAACGCGAAGAGGCAATTCGTGAGATGTGAATTTTGCGTGATGACCGCGCCGCCGCCGCCCGCTGGCGAAGGGGCACGGTTCCACAAAAACGTACAGTCGATGAAAGTCGAACTGTTGACCCCAAAGAAATCATCCTCCAGGTATCCGCCTCCGGCGGCGAGGGTGGCCGTATTTTCCAGGAATTTACAGCCGATCAGCACGGGGCTACTCTGACGTGCGAACATCCCACCCCCGGCAATTGCCTGATTGCGAAAAAAAGTCACGTTCTCAAACCGGGGTGAGCTTTGCCAGCAGTAGATTCCGCCCCCCAGGAAAAAGGCCCTGTTCCCCCTGAACGTGCAATTGGCGACGTTCAGGTTGGAATACTCTAAAAATAATCCGCCTCCCCTATTCAGTACGTTCCCCTCAAGATTTGCATTGCCACGTGTGATGATGAACCCGTCCAGCACCGTCGAGCTGTCGGGATTGCTGCCGGTGACGACCTGGAGTTTCTCGATTTCGACTTCCAGCCGGCCAATGCCACGATATTCGGCTACCTGAAGGGTCGTCTAACTGATGCCGATCCGTTGGTTGGTATCGGCGGTGTGAATATCCGCGTGGGTGGCGGTCCCTTGGAGCTGGAAGACACTACCGACGCTACGGGCTTTTACAGCATTCCGGTTCCTTCAGGAGATTATCGGGTTGAGGTGGACGGCTGGGATCTGGAGAACAAAGGCTATATGGTACCCAACAATTGGGATAACTGGGTATATGTGATGGATTTCGACAGTGTCGAGGTCAACTTCGAAACCTATGCCACTGATGCAACCATCAGCGGTACCGTCCTGTGGTCCGATGGTTCTGCGGCGGTGGACATCAACGTATGGGGAGATGTCCCCGGGTTCTATACCGAGACCTGGACTGATGTCAATGGGATGTACGACCTGCCGGTCAGTACATACCTCGACTCATTCGAAGTGGTTGACCCCTTTGACAGCACCTATACCTGGACCAACTTAGGGTATTGGGTGGGCGTCTGGGAGCCAGAGACGGTGTCGCAGCCTGACGGTCAACAAGCCCGGGCCGGAAATATGGACGTGGACTTCACGCTCTATGGCACGGACGCTACCATGACCGGGGTTATCTTTGACCATCTTTCGAACCCTGTGCCCCATGCAAACCTGTGGGCCTATGTTGAGAGTGATAGCGGCTATGACCGGATATTCTCAACCGGCACACAGGGGCGGTCCGACGGCTCGTATGAGCTGCTCCTGATCGGCGGTTTCGATTGGATTGTGGAGGTCTATCCGCCTGAAACCTGGTGGCCGCCGGCGATCAGAGATACGATCAGCGTGTTCCCCGGTCAGAATATTGTTCGCGATTATTATCTGCCGGAGAGGATAGAGCAGGTGGTGGTGGAAGGGATGGTCTTCAACTTCGAAGGCTACGGCATTTCCAATGCCACCGTGGAAATCCGCCAGACGGAGGGCGGTGATTACTTTAGCGCCGTCAATACCGATGGTGAAGGCTATTTCCGAATCGAGGGTGTGCCCACCTTCTCGAGCTACGAAGTGGCCGCATTCACTCCCGATAGCGAGCCCCAATTCTACTACGTATATGTGGATGATTGGGACATCTGGCTGGAATTCTGGATGGGCGGCTTCAGCCGGGTGAGCGTCTCCGGTACGGTGTCCAATCCCGCGGGCGAGCCTCTGATGGACGCCTTCGTCTTCGCCTTTGATCAATTCAGCGATGATCCCATCGATGTCCGGCGCACAGACGAAAGCGGGTTTTACGATTTCTTCGTGGAACCGGGGACGTACGAGTTCCGGGCAGGATTCCCCGGCCTCCTGGTGAGTTCGACCGGCTTCTTGGCGGTAGATAGTTCCCTGACCATCGACTTCCAGCTGGATTCGGCCGGAGCGGCTCTCACGGCCACCGGTTCGGGCCATGTGTCCGACGAAGGGGGAGGGCCGATTGCCAATGTGTTCGCCCTGTTCATTTCGGATGTCTACATGGGCCAGACCTTCACCAATTTCAGCGGTGATTACACACTCGATCTGGTACCCGACTCGAACTATAGGGCGATCTACTTCAAGGAAGGTTTCCACGATGAGTTCCGCCGTTGGCCTATCTTCGAGGGCGCTAATCCGGGACTGAATGTGACCATGATGCCCGTGGATTATCTCGTACTCCATACGGCGGAAGACGTACCTGGCGACCACGGCGAGCAAATCTTCCTGGCCTGGCATGTCAATCCTCTCCTGGCGGGTAATCTGACCCGCTTCGAGCTCTGGGAGATCGGTCGGGGAGTGCAGATCGATCCTTACAGTCCACAGGGACCACCGGCGCGTCACGTCGGTACCGTGCCCGTCCATCCGGGCTGGACCGAATACAGCGCCGCAGTGACCACTCTCCATGATGGCGTGGAGACCTGGTACCTGGTCACGGCCCACGGCTGGGATATATGGGATTTCTGGGATTCCAATCCCAACAGCGGGGTCTCGATCGACAACCTGCCGCCGGGCGCGCCGCAGGGTGTGATCGCCGGAGGCGGCGAAACCGCGGGCCAGGTGGTCATCGCTTGGGATGGGGCCAACATCGAGCCGATCCAGTATTACACGATCTACCGGTCAGTGGATGGCGGCGCCTTTGAGCAGCTGGCCTATTCCGCCGAGCCGGGATATGTGGATAATCTCGTGGCGCTGGGCAACTATGAGTACGCTGTCTCGGCCACCGACTATGGCGACAACGAGTCTGACCGGTCGGTTGCGGCAATCCTGTCTATCGTGGAAGGGATGGGTATTCCGGATGAGTTCGCTCTGAAAGCCAACTATCCCAACCCGTTCAACCCCAGCACGACCATCGCTTACCAGATGCCGGAGGCCGGCCGGGTGAGCCTGGTGGTCTATGACCTGACCGGCAAGGTGGTCAGCACGCTGGTGAATGAGAGCCAGCCGGCGGGCTACTACCAGACAGTCTGGAATGGCCGGGATCAACGAGGTGTGCCGGTGGCTACCGGCGTCTACTTCTACCGGCTCAAGGCCGGCGCCGAGTTTGTCAAAACTCACAAAATGGTGTTAATGAAGTAGCATAACATAGGCCAATGGCCGAATAATAAAGCCCCGTCCGGCCCCACAGTATCGGGATCGGGCGGGGCTTTTATGTTTCAGATTTCTGACACCGCCCTCAGCTTTTTGATGGTTTTACTGCTCGTGTATAGCTCCGGGAACCGACGGCCACAATCGTCTCGGAGTGGCCCCGTTATCCATGGATTTGCCGGAACTCTATATTAAATTGAATTAATTGAATGAATTAAATCATCTGGCATATTTATTGCGAGATACACTGTGCAGCTAGCAGACTGTTTTTCCGGGAGGGGTTCGAGCTTATTGGTCCGCCTGGGCATGTCCTTCCATGGCAGCAAAATCTTGGCGCGGATTTCAGCTGCTGGTGCTACCTTGAGAGTATAGGCCATGCAGGAGGGACAAGAATGAATCGTTATTGGCTGTTTCTTTTGGCGATTGGTTTTATTACCGGTTGCCAGGATTCGCAATGCCTTGAAACGGTTGCTGCCGATTTTTCCCTGGAGTATACGCAGTACGGTGGATGGATCGAAGGAGCTACTTTGATCATGAATGAAGATGGGAGTGTGGAAGGACGCTTCCTTGGGTATAGTAGTTTCGATTCACTTTCATCTTACCAAGTCAGAGATTCTCTGTCGTATCTCGAAAAGAGCGAATGGGGCGATCGATTAAATCAAATCGAGTTTTTCTGCCTTGAAGATGAATATACCAAAATAACACCGATACCAGATTATAACAAATATGAAATCACTGTTGTGTCGGGTGGGGTGAATAAGACAGTAAGCGTAGTATCCGATGGAAAATACCCTGCGAACCTGATACCTGATCTGCTGATTCTATTTAACGATCTTTACACCGATTTATTTCTTTCTATTCGCGATAGTGCCTCGGTGGGCACGGTCATTCTGGCAAGAGAATTTATCATTAGAGAATGGCCGTTTTATGCTGAACTGCCCTTGTCAGGGATAGAAGCCGCTGTCGAAATTACGTCGGGGCCCATAAGGGCTTATTTGGACAGCCTTTACCAACCTGGACCAGGGTCCGATCTGGAACGAAAGTATCTCTATTTGGAAGGGGACTCCCTCTACCGGGTGTCTGTGGGCACAATCTACTTCAGCATTCGTGAAGTACTTTGGGCGGAAGCCTGGCCGTCCGGGTTAGAACGCCTGCCAGATGAAATTCCTGTTGGAGGTTTCGTGATTCGAGATGATCAGTTTCAGGAGTTAAAAGGTGTACTGCAGGGTCCGGATTATGGTAACTACGCCATTTTCACTCTTATGCCTCCTTCCGAGGATGTGGTGGCCTATGAACTGTGGCTGCTTGTAGGGGAACCTCTCGATTGATCTATGCATTGCTACCACAGGCGGGTATCGTTAGGCTTACCGCTCGTTGGGGGATTGCAGTTCAGCAAAGATCAGGCCTTCTGAGAATGGGAATTAACGATAAAAGTCGTTGCGATAACTTTGTGCTGGGGGAAAACAGCTTTTAGTTTCGTGATTGTAGGCCGTTCCTCAAACAGCCCCACCACCGCGCTCCCGCTCCCCGACAGCCCGGCCCACACCGCCCCTGATGCCAGCAATTGCCCCTTTATCTCCGCCAGTTCCCCGTGGTGCGGAAATACCAGCTCCTCAAAGTCGTTGGTGAACGCCTCCCAGGGGATCGGGTCTTGCAGGATGAGCCGATCGAACCCCGGTGCTGGAGCGAATGACTGCCGCCCGGCAAACTGCCCGTAGGCCCAGGCGGTGTCCACACTGAAGGGGGGCATGACCAGGACCACGCGGTAGGGCAGGGGCCTGGTGATGGGGGTGAGGTCGGAGCCGATGTATTCCCCCAGCTGCAGGCCGCCCCCTTCCAGAAAGAAGGGAATGTCCGCGCCCAGCTCTTCAGCCAGGGCAATATCCGACAGTTCCTCGGCATCCAGGCGCTCTTTTCCGTCGTTCCACAACCGGTTGAGCCCCCGCATCACCGCCGCCCCGTCGCTGGAGCCGCCCCCCAGGCCACTACCCGGCGGGATGTTCTTTTCCAGCCGGATGCGAGCGCCACGACCGGGAAAGGCGTAGACCTGCAAGGCCCGGGCGGCCCTAACACACAGGTTGGTCTCATCGGTCGGGATGGCATGGGCCCAAGGCCCTGTCACCTGCAGTGCAATTTACCCCGATGGATCCTCTTCCAGGGTGATCCGGTCGCCGAAGTCCAGCTCCTGAAACAGGGTGTGAATGGTATGGAACCCCACATACAACTCCTCGTCCCGTAGATCGGGGGCCAGATCGGGAGCGGTTGCCACCCTTCCTGTGATGCGCAATCCGAGGTTGATCTTGGCGTTGGCCCGCAGCTGGAGGGACATGTGGCCCCTTACAGGTCCAGGGCGGCCCGTACCCGGT
>JADFMC010000137.1 GCA_022564085.1 Fidelibacterota bacterium
TAAAAGTACCCATGTGTAAATAGTGATTGCAGTATCATTTGGATTCTCATAGCGTAAATCCACCTTTTCTTCGGTTAACCATTTTATCCGTAATAAAATTATATTGATATTTTTCAAATCTTTAATTAATGATTTCAGATTTTGAACACTCTCCTGCTCTTTCGCGATTTTAAAGAATCTGCTTAGATTGAGCGCCAAATTAAGATCAGCTGCAAGATCATGGCTCTCTATATTTCGAAATATCTCTCTAATACTCAATGTATTACCTTCGGTCAGTGTATACCCGAATAGTGCCATTGCAACCCTCGGGAACCTCGTTGATAGGGTGAATCCATTCCCCACTGGCACCAAACTGGCTTATTGCCCAAGTTAGTGTTTTATTGCTGCCTTCAATAAGAGGTTTCTCGCCTAGTATTACCCCCACATGCTTAAACTCGCCTGTTACCGTATCCCAATAAGTAACTAAATCACCCTGTTGGACATCCTTTTTTAGTTTCACTAGCTTGTAATCGTCCTCGTCGAGTATCAGGGCGATAGAATCCACTTCAATGCAAGTGCGTCGAGAAGCAAAGGCCATCCCAAGACAATTATATATTTGCGTTATTGAGCGCATTCTTGCGTTCGGGCACTGTTTTTTTATTCTACGAACAGCGGCCTTAGCCTGAGATGGATCCATCTCCAATCGCTGCAGATTCGGGATCGGGGTTCCCTTTCTAGTATCTAAAGCAAGCTTGCGGTGGTACCTTGGCCCAAGATCAAGGAGAGAGGCAGTCATATTTTCAATATCTACGTAGGATTATTTTTCATTACAGTCTTCATTCCAAAAATGTGCCTTAACCCTACGAAGTATGCTTAGTATTTTATAGCGAATAACAAAAATCCTGCTTGTCAGCGCTTCATGACGGTATCATCCGCCGGTTGCAGCAGTTTCCGGTAGGCGATTTGATTGCTAAGAATTTCCCGGGCTTTCAAAAAGGCCTTATCGTCGGCCAGGCCCGATAGGATGCGACCCTCCAGGCCGCCTAACATGGCCGAGAATTCCAGCCGCAGTCCCTTACGAATATGCACGATCTCGTCCTCGAAGGCGGTAGCGTGCCGTTGCCGGTAATAGTCTTGCAGCTCGCTCAGGTCCACCTGGCCGGTAAAAGTATCCATCTCCTCCAGGCCTTCTTCAAACTCCTGGAATCGTTTTTCGCCGGGGAACATTACCTCCAGGTCGCTTTGGCTGATGTATTCCTTGAAGGCCGCCTCTATCTCCGGTGTGATCCGGATGGGGGGCGTTAGATCATAATTGTCCTGGTACTCCGCGGCGAAGGAGAAAAATAGGCTCTGAGCCCATAAGCGCCTAGTGAATGAGGGCAACGGCTCTGTGGGCACCTCGATGTCCGGTAGAATCCCGCCTCCTCCTTTTACCGGCCGGCCGTTGCGGGTGACGAACGAGCTGTCATGCTTATCCAGGCCGTCGGTGAGTACGCCGTTGTGCAGGTAATCTTCCTTCTGGATCAACCGTCCTGAGGGAATGTAATATTTGGCCGTGGTCATCTTGATGCTGGTATTCTTCCCCAGGGGGAAGATGCTCTGCACCAGCCCCTTGCCGAAGGTAGGTGTGCCGATGATCACTGCCCGGTCCAGGTCCTGCAGGGCCCCGGCCACGATCTCGCTGGCTGAGGCCGAGCCTCCGTTCACCAGCACCACTATGGGAATGTCCAGGGGCAGGACCGGTTCGCTGGTGGCCATATGCTTGCGCATGGCTTTGCGGGTGCGGCCCCGGGTCTCAACGATGGTCATGCCGGTCCCCACCAGCGCATCCACCATTACCACTGCATCGCGCAACAGGCCGCCGGGATTGTCCCGCAGGTCGATGACCAGCCCGGTAATGCCTTCGGTGAGCAACTCCCCCACCGCCACCCGAAACTCTTTGGCGGTATCACGGGAGAAGCGGGTGAGGCGGATATAGCCCTGGCCCTCCACGACCCCCTTAAAGGGCATGTCGTGCACTTTGATCTCCTCGCGCACAATTTTCACCGCAAACGGCTCCGACTCCCCGGAACGAGTAAAGGTAAGGATCACTGCAGTGCCCGGCTTACCCCTGATCCGGCGGGCAGCCTCATCGGTGTTATAGTCACTGGTGCTGACACTGTCGATCTCGACAATTTTATCCCCGGGCCGTACGCCGGCCCGCTGGGCGGGTGTGCCCTCCATGGGAGATATGACGGTGAGGATGCCGTCACGCACCCCCAGGCGGATGCCTACCCCGCCATACTTACCCCGAGTCAACATGTCTACCGAGGATTGGTCTTCTTCTCTGATAAAAACGGTATAGGGATCTAAATTTTTCAGCATGCCCTCGATGCTGGCGGTGATCAGTTCCTCACTATCAATATCGTCGACGTATTCCGCCAGCAAGTTTTTAACCACGTTATTGTAGGTGCGTAGATTGTCGGACAGGGAGCGAAATAGGTCCGTAGCCCACACGGCGCCGGATCCCAGCACCAGCAGGCTACCCAATAACAGCCATAACCGGAAGAATTTGCCGGTATTTTTAAGCGGAGATGATTTTAACCACATAATTTTCGATTTCCTGAGCTATCTGTTCCTCGGAGGTCTGTCCGGTGACTATCAGCCACTGTTCGGGTTGGGTTCGGGCGAGCTGTAAATATCCTTCCCGGACCCGGGCCATGAAGGCTCTGCCGGCGCTTTCCATCCGGTCGGCGGGCTCCTGCGACTTGCGATCACTGGATATGTCCACCGGTACATCCAGCAATACTTTAAGGTCTGGCAGCAAGTCACTGGTAGCAAACTTCTGGGTGGTTATGATTTCCTCCAGGGGAAGTTCCCGCCCGTAGCCTTGATATGCAATAGAACTATCCGCATAGCGGTCGCAAATTACGATACTTCCGGCGGCCAGTGCCGGTCGTATTACTTCATGGACCAGCTGTGAGCGGGCAGCCGAGAACAGTAAGGCTTCCGTGCGGGGATGCAGATCGGCGCTGTCGGGGTGTAGCAGCAGTTCTCTGATCTGTTCGGAGATCGGCGTGCCACCGGGCTCACGGACAACCAGCACCTCGTAACCGCGGCTCTCCAGGCTGTGCTGCAACCGGGCGATCTGGGTGGATTTTCCGGAGCCGTCGATCCCTTCGAAAGTGATCAGCCGCCCAGTCATTTAAGCCCCTTTTTACCGATAACCAGCACACACTCGCCCTTCAGGGTGCGGCCCTCGAGGGCTGCCAGTACCTGGCTGATCTCCCCCCTGAGCACCTCTTCGTGCAGTTTGGTTAGTTCCCGGCAGAGGGCAACTTTCCTGGTTCCGAATACAGTCTGGATATCGTTCAAAGTCTTAACGATCCGCATGGTGGATTCAAATATAACCACGGTCCCATCAAATTCGGCAAGTTTCTCGAGGCGAGTTCGGCGTCCCTTTCTGCGGGGCAGGAAACCCTCGAATACAAAGCGGTCGGTGGGTAGTCCGCTGACCACCAGAGCCGCCAGCAAAGCACTGGAGCCGGGTATCGGTACCACCTTGATCCCCTGCGCGGCTGCCAGATTAACCAGCCGGTAGCCCGGGTCGGAGATGGAAGGGGTACCGGCATCGCTCACCAGGGCGATGTCCTGTCCCTCCCCCAACCTGTGCAACAGTTCCCCGGCGCGGGTGGCCTCGTTATGCTCGTGGTTGCTGACCATAGCGGTTTTGATACCGAAATGGGCCAGCAACCGGCCGGTGTGCCGGGTGTCCTCGGCGGCTATCAAGTCCGCCGCTGCCAGCACCTTCAGGGCGCGCTGGGTGATGTCCTCGAGGTTACCGACCGGGGTGGACACCACATATAAGGTTCCAGGTGACACCTACGCCAGGCGGCTCCGCACCGATTTCACCAGCAGATCGTAAGCCAGGTCGATTTCATCCCTGGAGATGGTGAGATGCGGCCGGAAACGCACCGACCGCTCACCGCAACCGAGCACAATAGCCCCGTTGTCGTATAGGGCCGCCAACACCCCATCGCGCTCCACGTCGGAGGGCAGGTCGAAAGCGGCGAACAGGCCCTGCCCGCGTACCTCGGTGACGAAGCCCGGGAACTCGACGGCCAACTGTTCCAACTTTTCCATCAGGTAACGCCCCTGGGCGCGGGCCGCCGCCACCAATTTTTCATCCCGGACGATCTGCAGTACCAGGTCGAAGCGCATCATATCTATCAGGTTACCGCCGAAGGTGGAGTTGATCCGGCTGGATTCGTGAAATACGTTATTGTCAACTTCATCCAGGCGCGGGCCGGCCAGCATTCCGCACACCTGGCTCTTTTTGCCGAAGGTGATAATGTCCGGGCGGGCGTCATCTCCGAAGTGCTCGTGGGCCCAGAATGCCCCGGTGATACCCACCCCGGTCTGGATCTCGTCGTAAATCAGGATGATCTCTTCCTGGTCACATACTTGGCGCAGTTGGCGGGCAAATTCCGGGCGAATGTGATTGTCGCCGCCTTCACCCTGGATCGGCTCAATGATCAGGGCAGCGATATCATCGGGATAATCCCGGCATGCTTGCTTGATCTGATCGATGGCTTTCTGTTCAGCCTTTACTACCTCGGCCAGCACAGCATCGGTAATGGGGAACCGCAACCGGGGATGGCTGATGCGCGGCCAGTCGAATTTTGGGAAATAGAGTGTCTTGCGGGGATCGGGGCTGTCGGTCATGCTCATGGTGTAGCCGGTGCGACCGTGAAAGCAGCTTGCGAAGTGAATGATCTTGCTGCCCTTTTCCCCTTTCCCAGCTGCCAGATTACGGCGCACTTTCCAGTCAAATGCCGCTTTGAGGGCATTTTCCACCGCCAACCCGCCGCCCTCGATAAAGAAGGTGTGGGGCAGATAGTCCGGGATCCCTACCTGGGAAAAAGTGTCTACAAAGGCGGCGAACTCCTGGGAATAGATATCCGACAGGGTCGGCTTGTTCACCGCCGCCGCTCCCAACCGGTCACGGTTGGCCAGCAAGGTGGGATGGTTATATCCCACTGTCATGGAAGCGAACATGGAGAACAGGTCTAAGTATTCGCGGCCGGTTACCGCGTCCACCAACCAGCTGCCGTGGCTTTTTTCCAGGTCGATGACCACCTCGTAACCATCGGTTAGCAGATGTTTTCCCAGGACGGTGCGCACATTACCGGGAGCAATAGTTTTAGTCATAAGTCCGTTACTTTCGCTTAGCGGTTGTCGATCTGAGCCCGTTGCAGCTTGCCGCTGTAGTCCACGTATATGGTTTTAGTCTCGCTGAAGAAGTCGTACGGCCCGTAGCCGCCTTCCCGGTGCCCATTGCCGGTGTTCTTGGCGCCACCAAAGGGCATATGGCACTCGGCCCCGATGGTGGGACCGTTGATATAGGTGATACCGCACTCGATGTCCCGCATGGCCACGAAGGCGGCGTCGATACGTTGGGTATAGAGGGATGAGGACAGGCCATACTCGGTGGCGTTAAGGATAGCGATGGCCTCGGAAAGGTCCACCGTTTCGATCACCGACAGCACCGGCCCAAAAATTTCCTCGTCGTGAATGCGCATTCCCGGTACTACACCGGTAAAGATGGTGGGCTGATAGAAGGTGCCCTTATCGAGGTCACCGCCGGTGGCCGGTTCACCGCCCAATATAAGCTGGGCGCCTTCCTTCTTACCGATTTGGACGTATTCATGGATGTTTTCGCGAGCGCCCTGGTTGATCACCGGCCCTACCTGCACCGCTTCGTCCAGACCGTTGCCCAATCGCAGCTTGCTGGTGGCTGCCTCCAGCATCTCAATGAACCGGTCGTGGATCTTTTTATGGAGGATCAGGCGGCTGGTGGCGGTGCAGCGTTGCCCGGTGGTGCCGAAGGCCCCCCACAGTACCCCTTCCAAGGCCAGTTCCAGGTCGGCATCGTCCATGACGATCTGGGCGTTCTTGCCGCCCAGCTCCAGCGATACCCGCTTCAGTTCGCCGCCGGCCCTGGAATTGATCCGCTTGCCCACCGCCGAACTAC
>JADFMC010000138.1 GCA_022564085.1 Fidelibacterota bacterium
ATCCTCCAAGAGACCGAAGGCAATAAAAAAGGTGCCGACAATGGGCAGCACGATGGCGATGGAATAGGACAGGGCCATGCTCAGGAGACCGAACTCACCCACGAACAGGTCCTGGACGATGGGCCAGGGAAACACCGCCTCCACTAGTCTGGTGAGACCGGGCACAATGTACTGGCCGAAGACCCCCAGCTCCAGCCAATTCACCAGGGTCTGAGCGCCAAAGACCCCCACGAAATAATACATGCCGGTAAGGACGACGAACGCAAATCCCAACCCCCCCACTGGGTGAATAGCGGCTCGCCCAAGCCACTGGGCCAGGGAGGTGAGACGGGTTTCCCGCTGGTGCACCACCTGACCTACCAGTTTGGCGGCGGCCCGCATCCGGGCCTGGGTGATCTCCACGTTCAGGCTCCTGGTGAACTCCCGCCGGGTGCGGTCGATAATGCTGAGAATAATCTCCCGGGTGGTACTATCGATGGTGGACTCCAGCCAGTCGGCAAGGACCCCATCACCCTGACTCCCTGAAGCGGATACACCTCCGGCCAGCAGCATGAGGGCCAGGGAACGAGGTGACAGTTCGGCCCCTGGCAGAAGTGGGATAAGTTCCTCCACCGCCTTGGCAATGGGCGCGGGATAATCAATGGGCACCGCATGGGGCGGCTCAGCGCTGGACAGAGCCAGTCGCCGCGCCTCGTCCAGGCCCACCTTCTGGGTGGCAATGGTATTCACGACCGGGACCCCCAGAGTTGCCCCCAAGGCCGCCCCATCCACGGTAATCCCCCGGTCCCGGGCCTCGTCGGTCATGTTCAGGCAGAGCACATAGGGCCGGCCCATTTCGCCCAGTTGCAGGGAAAACAGCAATCCCCGGCGGAGGTTCTTCGCGTCGACCACCTGGAGGATGCTGGTGGGATTCTGTTCCATGAGGATGTTACGGGTAACCACCTCGTCCTCGCTTGAGGGGATGAAATTATTGATGCCCGGAGTATCGATAACCTCCCAGTCGCCATGATCGCCGGACAGCTTGCCGGTGGTGATCTCCACCGTGGTACCGGGATAGTTGGAGACATTCACATAGCGGCCGGTGAGGTAGCCGAAGACCACCGACTTGCCTACATTGGGATTCCCCACCACGGCGATCGTCCGTTTGTCGGAGGAAATGGCGGTTGCGCCCGATCCATGATTACCGTGCACCTGGTCAGACTCCCTTATTCGCCGCTGCTGGTTGGCAATCCTCGCAGATTCCAAATAGCTGGTGGATATGCCTGACCAATTTAAAATTGTGCTGCTTGGTCAGATGCACTTGGCGGGCCTCGATCTCCTGGTCGACAAACTCAATAATCCGGCCGCACTCGAGGCAGATCATGTGGTCGTGGTGGGGCTTGGGCAGCTTGTTCTCATAGCGGAAGCGCCCATCACCAATGTTCATCTTGCGAACAAAACCCCCTTTTTCCAGTATCTCCAGGGTACGATAGACGGTGGCCCGCGAAACGGAAATCTGATTGCTGCGCAGGGAGAACAGGATGTCATCACACTCGCGGTGCTCCTCGCTGGCCAGGATATCCTCCAGGATAGCTATGCGCTGGCTGGTGAGACGGAGGCCTTCTGCTTGCAGCGTATCCTTGAAATGCTCGATATTGCTATTTTTGATAGTCACGTCTTTGCTTTATTGAGACTCAGTATCAATATAAATTTAGCATGCCGCCGCTGCAATCACAAGGGAATCCCTTAATACCTCCCAATGTATTTGCCAGGCTGGGAGCACGGTGGGGCAATTAGAGAAATGGGGCTGGATGCTCGATGGGACCCCGCCAACGGCGGGGCTGGATACTCGATGGTGGATATTGGATGGAACCCTGCCATGGGCGGGGTTGGATTCCCGGAACTCGGGCCCCGTTACCTGCGGATGAGCTCAGGGCCAGACTTCAAACGCTAAACTCGTAACCTTGTCCTGAGCACTTCGCCGGAGTTTATCCTGAGCAAAGCGAAGGGCTCAGCACAGGCTTGTCGAAAGCCCGTAACTCCCTTTTACAGCCGCGTCAGATGAGCGTATTTCGCTACCAGTTTTTTGGATATGCCCCCTTCGAATTCAACCGTGAGCTTCAGGTTATCCCCGACACCCTCACGTTGGCGGATCTTACCAACGCCGAACAATTTGTGCTCTACCTGGGAGCCGACCACGAAATCATCCAGTACTGACCGCACCGCCAACTCCCGAGACTTGCGCCGCCGGCTGGCTTTCACCGCAGTGAGTGATAAATTCTTCTCGTCATGGTCCGGTTTTGATGGCCCCCCGTGGTGCCAGATCACAGACTCTTCGGGCAGCTCCCTAAGGAAACGGCTGATTACGGTGCCGTGCTCGCTGGTGCCCCACCGGCGCCGGCTGGTGGCATAAGTGAGATAGGCTTTATCCCGGGCCCTGGTCAAGCCCACATAGAACAGACGGCGCTCCTCCTCCTCGTCGCAGCCATCCCCATCCAGCCGGTTCAAGGGAAACAGCCCTTCCTCCAACCCGGTAATGAAGACCACTGGAAATTCCAACCCTTTGGCGCTGTGCAACGTCATCATGGTCACAGCATTGGTATCGTCGGACCAGCGATCCACGTCACTCAAAAGCGACACCTCCTCCAAAAAATCTCCCAGGCTGGCCCTTTCATTAGCATGGCTGAAATCTTCAATACTGCTGACCAGCTCGTTAATATTCTCCAGCCGCTCGGGAGCATCGGCTGTCTCCTGGCGTTTATAGTGCGCGATCATCTCTACGGCCTCAAGGAAAGTTATGGCCAGCTCCGAAAGGCTCAGTCGCTGCGACCGCCGGGTTGATTTGCCCCTGGTATATTCCTCCACCACTTCGATTTTTCGACCCTCCAAGGCCGGACTGCCGGCCAGGTCGCGGTAGCGCCCAATAAGCGCCTTGAAAGCTTGCATGGCCTGGGCCTGTTTGGGCTGTATTCCCGCTTCATCGCCGTGATCCAGGGCCTCAAAGAGATCCAGTTTCCGTTCCCGGGCAAAGACCCGCAGCCGATTCATGGAGGTTTCGCCGATGGCCCTCGGTGGGAAGTTTATTACCCGTTCCAGACTGATACTATCTGACGGGTTGACCAGCAGGCGCAGGTAGGCCAGGACGTCTTTGATCTCCTTGCGGTCATAAAATTTCGTGCCGCCCACCAGGTTGTAGGTGATGTTGCCCCGCCGCAGCATGTCCTCCAGGGCCCGGCTTTGGGCATTGGTGCGGAAAAGAATCACCATATCGCGGAACCGTCGCTTGCCAACCAATACCTCGTCTTGTATCCGGTGCAAAACAATCTCGGCTTCCTCCCGCTCGTTCGCCGCAGGAAAAATTTGCAGCTTTTCCCCTCCCTTGCGAGCAGTCCACAGCGTTTTAGGAGCCCGGTTCTTATTTCGTTCCACCACCGCATTGGCCGCCGCCAGAATTACCGTTGTGGAGCGGTAGTTCTGTTCCAGTTTGAACACCTTGGCGTCCTTGAACACCTGGGAAAAATTCAGGATATTGGTGATGTCCGCCCCCCGCCAGCTATAGATCGACTGGTCGTCATCGCCCACTACGCAAATCTGCCTGTGCTTCTCAGTCAGCCGCTTGATGAACTCGAATTGGGCCCGGTTGGTATCCTGGTACTCATCCACCAACACATACTTGAAACTCTGGCGGTAATATTCCAATACTTTAGGAAACTGGTCGAATAGATCCAGTGGTAGCATCAGCAGGTCATCGAAATCAACGGCATGATTATTTTTTAAGGCCTGTTGGTAATCCTGATATACCGCCACCACCAGGGCGCCGTCAGCGCCTTGGGATTCCGCTTCCATCTGATCAGCGCGGATCAGTTTGCTCTTGGCGCGGCTGATGGCTGCCAGAAAGTATTGCGGTGGATAGAGGTCCAGGTCATACTCGTTTTCCACCAGCACCTGTTTAATCAGGCGCAGCTGGTCATCCTTGTCGTAGATTACAAAATCACGGCGATAACCCAGCAGGTGCCCATCCTTTCGTAGAATCCGGGCACAGGTGGAATGGAAGGTCCCCAAATTGACATTTCGCCCACCATCGCGCAATCGTGACCAGCTGGTGCCGTTAGTCGGTAACGATTCTGCCTCGCTTCCGTTTAGGAGGGAATCCACCCGATTATGCATTTCCCGAGCAGCCTTGTTGGTAAATGTCACGGCCAGGATCGACTCCGGCGCCAAGCCCACTTCCTTCACCAGATAGGCGATTTTATGGATTAAAACCCTGGTTTTACCGCTGCCGGCGCCGGCAAATATCAACACCGGTGAATCGACGCACTCTACAGCTTCTCTCTGCGTAGCGTTGAGGTGTTTCAGCTCCATCCGGTCAATTCCCCCTCATGGCAGGTTAATTATTCAGCGCCCTTTCCCACGCCTAAGCGCTCTGATGGCTTTTTGATGATCCTTTAAATTTTTGCTGAAAATATGCCCTCCCTGTCCATCAGCTACATAGTAAAGAAAATCCACTGCGGCAGGCTCCACCGCCGCCTGGATCGCTGCCAGACCGGGACTATTAACCGGTCCCGGGGGCAACCCCCGGTGGAGATATGTATTGTATTCGGAAGGATATTTGTAGTCCCGGTAAAGGAGCCTCCGGGGACTATCCGGGATAGCATATTGGACGGTGGCATCGGCCTGCAGGCGCATACCCCTCTTAAGACGGTTGTGATAAACCGCCGATACCAGCACCCGCTCGGAATCGATCCTGGCCTCTCCCTCAATAATAGAAGCCAGTATCAGGATGTCTAAATCGGTTAAACCCAGGGTGGAGCCCCGGGCGATAATATCATCTGTCAACTGCTGCCGATTCCGCTCCACCAGCAGCTCCAGGATTGATTCCTCATTGCTGCCGTTGGGGATCAGGTAAGTATCAGGAAACAGGTAGCCCTCCAGGGTCTTGGCCTCAATACCCAACCTCGATACGAATGCAGTGTCCTCCGTCAGGGCGATAAACCTGGCCGGGCTGATGGGATATTTGGCGGCGATAAATTTGGCGATCTCCCTGGAAGTCAGCCCCTCATGGATAGTAACCCACACCTGATTCCTGCGATGATCGACGAGTTGGCTGACGAGATCACCCATATTACGGACGTTCATCAGCAGGAAATTCCCCGGCCGGAGCGATCGCCCACCGAACCTCAGGCGCATGGCATTCACAAATGCACCCCGATTGCGAATGAAACCCCGGTCTTGCAGCAATTGGGCAACCTTATACGCCGAGGCGCCCTCCGGAATGGTGACCTGATCCCGAAAGATAACTGGAATTGACCAGCTCAGGAGCAGAAACCTGAATGCCAGAAAAGTAATTGTGGCTGTTAATATCAAGGCCGCAAGCCATTTGCTCCAACTATTATTGAATTTATCCCCCCGCATGAAGGGCCTGAATTTAACCGCTAACAAGCAGCAAATTCAACCTAAGGGGTAATCTCGGACCAGCTGCGGCGTCCTTGACTGCCACAATCGCGTCGGGCTAAATTTTGCGGCATGAGTAAGAGCAGCCAAAAAGAAGCAGCGCCCATATTAGGCCGCTGGGAGTTCAGCCGCATTAATTATCTGATCTTCCTGGCTGGGATTGTGGACATTCTCCTGGCCTATGTAATTATGGCCACCGGTGACACAAACAGCTTCCAGGCTCTGACCTTGGCGCCCATTATGCTCGTCATTGGCTATATCCTACTCATCCCGCTGGCTATACTTTATAAGCCGGGCCGAAGGGCGCACTGATCTCATCCATCCGGCGGTAATTTCCGATCGGCACTGGCGGATCACAATTGCCCCTCGTTTGTTAGCCGTAGTAAACAACTTTTGCCCAGGGTAACTTCGGCTGTCCTTTGCTGGGACCGTAGTTCAGATTGGTTAGAACGCCGGCCTGTCAAGCCGGAGGTCGCGGGTTCGATCCCCGTCGGTCCCGC
>JADFMC010000139.1 GCA_022564085.1 Fidelibacterota bacterium
GTTCGACCGCTATTACCAGAAGTCGTTGAAAGAAGTTTTCCTGGAGAAAACGCCGTTCAAAGTGCAAGGCTACGTGGGCAACCTGAGCCTGGTGCGGGGCCGGCCCAAGGAGCAGTATATTTTCCTCAACGGCCGGGCGGTGCATGACCGGCTGCTGAACAGCGCAGTCTACGCGGCTTTTCGCTCACTGATCAGCCGGGGGGAGTACCCCTTTTTCGTGCTGCAGATTTCACTGCCGGTGGACGCCCTGGACGTGAACGTGCATCCGGCCAAGACCGAGGTCCGATTCAAGGATGAGTGGCGGGTGTACCACGTTGTAAAGACGGCGGTGACCGAGGCCATCAAGGATATCCCCGGCATGATGCCTGAGTTTCACAAGCCATTTGACAGCGCACCGGGCGGCGGCTTTGGGCCAGCCCCTGACCCGCAGTTGGCCAATCGGGGAGCCGATTTATTCGAGTCCGCACCCCGGCCGGGACAGGGCCATCGTTCCGAGGCGTCCCCAACCTTCGATGCTAGCCGTGCGGCCCAACGGGTGGAGGTTGCTACTGCTCCCATCATCCCCGACCGCCCTGACCGGCCCTACAACCCGGAGTCCATCTGGCAGGTGCACAACAAGTATATCATCAGCCAGGTGGCTTCCGGGCTGGTGATGATCGACCAGCACGTGGCCCACGAGCGGGTACTGTTCGAGGAGGCCCAGCGGGCGCTGACCGGCAATCCCTTACCGTCACAGACAGTGCTCTTCCCCCAGGTAGTGGAGCTGGCCCCCGATGAATTCTCCCGCCTGCTGGACCTGATCCCGCAGCTGGAGCGGTTGGGGTTCCGGTTGCGGGAGTTCGGGAAGAACACGGTGGTGATCGACGGGGTGCCCATCGACGTGATCTGGGGCCGGGAGAAGGAGATCATCCGCGATATCCTGGACCGGGAGGAGCAGGGGCACAGCGGGGCCCAGGTGTTCGACCAGATGGCCGCCAGCTACGCCTGCCACGCCGCTATCAAGGCCGGCGACCCGCTCAATCTCGAGGAGATGCGCACCCTGGTGGATCGCCTGTTTGCCACCCAGCACCCCTACTACTGCCCCCACGGCCGGCCCACGGTGGTGCACCTGTCGCTGGCGGAGATCGACAAGCGTTTCGAGCGGATCTAAGGCGGCCATTTCTGGAAGATCAGTTACGGGCAGGTTTACCCTTTGCTTAAGCAGCTGGCGGGTGAGGGGCTGGCCACGATGAGCCGGGAGACTCAGGCTAGCCGACCGGACCGCAATGTCTATTCCATCACTGACCAGGGGATGGAAGCGCTGCGGCTGTGGCTTGCCAGTCCCCTGGAAATCAGGTCTACAGATGAGGGCCGGGAAGTGCTCCTGAGAATACTCTTTGGCGAGTTCGTCCCCCTGGGAGTCAATATCAGCCACGTGGAGCAGTTGCGGCAGTGGGCCGGGCGAGGGCAAACTATTTATGCCCAGATCGAGCAGCAGTTATTGCAGGATCAGGCGGACAACCGCCACTTACCGTACCGGCTGATGACGCTGCGGATGGGCCGGTTCAGCAGTGAAGCAATGTCCAAATGGTGCGCGCAGACCCTGGCCACCCTGGTGGACCTGCAAAAGCGATCCGCCGCAGACCATTAGTGCCGGCAGCCAGACTGCATGGACGCCTATTTCCCATAGCTGGGGCACAATTCCATTGGATCCATCAGAATAATTATTGGTACAACGGTATGAGGCCCAGATGAGAACCATAACACCGGCCATCCTTGCTGTGGCATTTATACTGTCGGCGGCGACCGCTCAAAGCACAGGAATTTTGTCGGGGCGCATCATAAACCGCGATACCCACCACCCACTGGTGGGGGCCAGCGTTATGCTCACAGGTACTAGCCTGGGCGCGGCGGCTGATCATGAAGGCCGTTTCAGGATCGCTGGCATACCCGTGGGGAGCTATACTGTGCAGGTTCGCATGATCGGTTATAAGACCCAATCGAGGGCCAATATTCATATTGTGCCACTACGTGAGACGGTGATCAATGTGACCCTGGAGCCGACAGTCCTGGAGGGGGAAGGGGTAACGATAACGGCCGGCTATTTTGAGCGGGCGTCAGGGGCTACGGTCAGCGCTTTATCGGTGGATTACGAGGAGATTCGCTCCGATCCGGTGGGCGTTTACGACGTAATGCGCATGATGCAGGCCCTGCCGTCGGTCGCAGGCTCGGCTGATCAGACCAATGAGATCATCGTCCGGGGCGGGGGGCTCAATGAGAACCTGTTCGTCATGGACCACCTGGACGTTCCGTATCCCAATCATTTCCCCATCCAGAGCGCGGGCGGCGGCCCGATTGTGATGGTGAACACCGAATTCGTTGAGCGGATCGACTTTTACGCCGGCGCTTTCCCGGCCCGGTACGGAGATAAGTTATCATCGGTCATGGATGTTTCCCTGCGGGAAGGGAGCCGCAACAGGCAGCTGGCGGAATTCAGCTTTAATATGGCTGGCATAGGCCTGCTGCTCGAGGGGCCATTTACCAAAAAGGGATCATATCTGGCATCTTATAACCGGTCATTCCTGGACTTCGTAGTTAAGAATACCGGGTTAATCGCGGTCCCCATATATTCGGCAACCCAGGCGAAATTTGTCTATGACATAGATCGGCGCCAGAAAGTGATGGTCAACTTCCTGAGCGGTACCGATGCCATTAATATCGACGGGCAGGAGGATTATCAGGCCACCACCCCTGAAATCGTAGAGTTTACGTCCAACCAGACATTAATAGGCCTAACCTATAAGAATCTCCTATCGGAACGCGGTTATACTATCTGGTCACTGAGCCATGCCAGGACCCGTTTTGATCTGGAATTATATCGCGAAACGGCCGGCGGCGAACGGGTGACGAACTATAATAAGGACAATATCGAGTCTGAAACCACCTTGAAGGGCGATTGGTTCTATCGTCCCAACCGGATGTTGAAATTGAGCACCGGGATCAACCTGAAGACCATCAGGCTGGATTACCGGGACAATTCCACTGGTAATCCGGTCATGCTCTACGCCTATGGACTGGACTCGCTATCGGCCACCGGCCCGGTATCACGAGATGTTTTCTACAGCGAATACTTTAATAACCCGGCGACGGTGGCATTGCCTATCGACACCCTACAGGCCGGCGATCGCTGGAGCCGCCAAAACCCGTTGCGATTCCTCAAAACGGGCTTCTATGGCCAGCTGCAATGGCGGCCGGCACTGCGGCTCTCCCTGACCCTGGGGGGCCGGCTGGAGTACGTGGGCGCCACCCAGGCGGCAAACATATCCCCCCGGGCGGCGCTGAGATACGAGTTTACCGACCGGTTGAAGTTTAATGCCAGCGCCGGGCGCTATTACCAGTCGCCCTACTATGATCAAATGATCGCTGAGGATGACGTGGTGGCCGATCTGGATAACTTTTATGCCGATCAGGGAGTGTTGGGGCTGGAATATCTGGCCCGGGCTGATATTCGCGCCACGCTGGAACTGTATTACAAGTCCTATGATGATATGATCATCACCGTGGCCCAGACAACATTGGATACCGCTGACAGTTTCGACGGCTGGATCAATGCCGGTGCTGGACGCTCCTATGGAGCGGAACTGTTCCTCCAGAAGAAATTCTCGCACAGGTGGTACGGGACTTTCAGCTATTCCAAATCGGTGGCCGAAGGGATTGATCCGCGTTACCATGATGAGACCCGCTATTACCCCTGGGACTATGATTATGGCGATATTGTCACCGTGATCGGCGGCTATAAGATCAGGTACATGGATTACGATTGGTATCAGCGCTACAAAAAGACCCTCTGGGCTAAGGCATTGTCGTGGATCCCCGTAATGCCCAGTGATGAATATGAAGTCAGTTTTAGAGCCCGTTACCTGGGTGGCAGGCCCTATACTCCCAAAGTCTACAATCACAATGTCCGCCGCTGGTATACCAATCAGGCCCAGGGTATAAACACGGAGCGCTTCGATTACTATCTGCGCTTTGATATCATGCTGCTCCAGCGCTTTTATTTTAAGAAGATGAACCTGGTGGCCTTCTGGGATGTCATGAACGTGTTCGGCCGCAATAATCCCTGGGACTATTTCTACCGGGACGACGGCACCAAGGAACAGGTGTGGCAGTACAAGACTTTCCCGGTGGGGGGCCTGACGCTGGAGTTCTAATTCACCAATGCGCATACCAGCGGCGGCAACGATGTCATTGGGGTCGGCACTGCCTGTGCGTTAACATCCGGCATGGCTGGTCCCCTTTCCATCCTGACCATCGTCGGTCCCACCGCCGTGGGCAAGAGCGCCTATGCCATTAAGCAGGCCGAGCAGGTCGGCGGCGAAATCGTCTCGGTGGACTCCCGCCAGATCTACCGGGGCTTTATCATCGGAACCGGCCAGCCAACCGCCCAAGAGCAGGCCCGGGCTCCGCACCACCTGATTAACCTACTTGATCCCACAGAGAAAATCACTGCCGGGCGCTATGTGCGGTTGGTGCATACGGCCCTGGCGGAGATCATCTCCCGGGGCAAAACACCCATATTGTGCGGCGGCAGCGGCCTGTACATCCGGGCCTTGCGGCTGGGGCTGGCGCCCATGGGCGAGTCAGACCCCGAATTGCGCCGGGAGGTTATGCGCCGTATCCAGGCCGAGGGTCCGGAAAAACTGCTGGCGGAACTGGCCGAGGTGGACCCCCAGTATGCCGCCACCCTGCATCCCAATAATATCCCCCGCCTGGCCCGGGCACTGGAAATCTGGGAGGCCAGCGGTGAACCGCCCTCAAAGGCGCGGCAGTGGCAGGGGAAGGATGGTGAGGCGGTCGGCCCGCGGGAAATCGCGGGGGTGGGGCTGGTGACCTTCGACCTGGTGGGTATCGAACGCTCCCGCAAGGAGCTATACTCGCGCATCGACCGGCGGGTGCCGGCAATGATTGAGGCGGGTTGGCTGGCGGAGGTGGAGGGACTGCTGGCAGGCGGCCTATCGCCTGATCTGCACCCCATGCAGGGGATCGGCTACCGCGAGCTGGTCCAGGTTGTCCAGGAGACAATGACCTTGGACGAGGCGCTCCCGATCATCCAGCAGCGCACCAGGCGGTTTGCCCGGCGGCAGCTGACCTGGCTGCGGAAGGAGCCGGTGGAGTGGGTCCAATCCCCTTAGTTGGCGCGGCAGCTTGTCCGGTGTGAAGAAGCATAGCCGGAATCGCCCGTACTTTATCGTTTCCCGAATCCATAAGAATCAAGCGACTGTCTTTGCAAGCAACTCCCGCACAGCTGGTACCAGTTCATTGGGAACTTCGACGAAAGTATGGGATTTATCTTCCCAGACCGCCTCATCCTCGGCAACTGCTTCATCCTCCGCTTGGTTCTCGACATGTTCCAGCACGCGCTGGACGCGCTCCTCATCCCATCCTTCTGGAAACCTAGTTTGTTTCATCTTCTTTGTTGCCTGCGGCTGCGACGCCGATATGCTTTAAGGGGTTTTTCTGTCAATTCATATAAATGGCACAGGAGGAAGATCAGAAATGAACTCCGATCCCCACTGTCCCAAATAAACCCCCTTTGTCGGGCACCCATCTATAGCCTCCGATTAGTAGATCATCCTCTCCATAGATTGTAGCATCGAGAGCTATTCTTGCATCCAAGTGTATGTTCAAGAGAACGTTTAGATTATAACCAACACTCGTGTTGATATCGATTGTCTCCCAACCTCCTCTTTCAAGTGTATTTTCATGGCCGACGCTATAAGTAGCCTGCTGCATTCCAGCACCAAAGTATAGGCCGGACAAGTTACCAAGGAAAAAATAGTCAAAGCTTAATCTGATTGCGTTTTCGACCTTTCCGTCTGTGAAACCATC
>JADFMC010000140.1 GCA_022564085.1 Fidelibacterota bacterium
ATCCTGATCAAGACCGAAATATATTACAAGGATTTTGAGAACCTGCTGTACCTGCCCGGCGGGAATCTGTTTTTCATCACGCTGGAGCAGGAGCAAGACGTGGCCCAGGCCTTCAGCAACTTCCGGGACGCCCGGGCCCGGGCCCAGGGACTGGAACTGCTGATCAAAAAGTCTTCCGGCGATCTCACGGGCTGGCTGGGCTACACCTACAGCCGAGCCCGCTGGAAAACTGCTGACCACGGCTGGTATGCACCCAAGTTCGATCGTAGCCACACCCTGAACCTGGTGGCTGCCCGGCAACTCACCCAGCGCTGGCATTTCAGTACGGCCTTTACCTATTCTACCGGTAACCCTTATACGCCCGTCCTGGCGCGCTATGCCCCGAGAGTGTTGACTAACTGGTCTCAGAACCGGCCGCGATTCAGCGATCAGGACGACCTGCTTTATGGAGGGCTGAATTCGGCCCGCTACCCGCCCTACCAGCGCTGGGACTTAAGCCTAACCCGGCGCCGGCCCTGGGGCAAAAGAGGCACGAAAGAAACCTATGTCCAGGTCATGAACGTGCTCAACCATATGAATGTCTTCCAATATTTCTACCAGGAAGAATGGGATCGAACGGGTGAGACCTCCCAGGGAATCGAGCGCTACGCCATTCCCATGTTTCCCATTTTCCCCACGGTCGGGGTGCGCTATGAATTTTAAACGGCTGGCTACCGCAGGGCTGTTATTGCTGCTGGGCTGCCAGGGCTGGCAGACGGTTCCCATGGGCCCGGAGGACTACGTTCCCACCCTGAACGTGATCGCTCTGCTGACCCCGGATGAAATTCCGGCGGTCACCATGCTCGTGGGGCGTACCCTGCCGTTGGATTCGCCCATCAGTGTCCAGTCCGGGCAAGATACCAGCTGGAACTGGGATTCCAGCAGCTATTATATCTATCCCGCATGGGCTTCCCTGCTACGGGTCGAGGATGCCGAAATAACTATCTCCTGGGACGCGGGACAGGTGGAACTGGTTTACGATAGCACCAACGAATCGTGGAATAATTTTGCCAGCTACGTGCCGGTTGATACAACCTTCCTGCCCCTTATGGGCCGTACCTATTACCTTGTGGTCAGCACGCCGGATGGTCTGGAGGCTACCGGAGAAGTAACCATTCCGGCCGTTACCGGGCTGAGCATAGATCCGTTGGATGCCCCGTGGGCGCCTGGCGATTTAATCACGGTCCATTGGGCAGCCACCACCGGCGATTACCGCGTGGGTATCACCGCGTTACCGGCTGGTGAGCAACGGTTTCGGATAGATAAGAAGGAAGCGGTGTTGGACGGCGATACCAGCTGGTCCTTTATCGTACCGGCACCGGAATCGTTCTGGTGGGAGGACAGCCTGGGCCTCCCGGACAGCTACAACCTGGAGATCGCGGTCTACTCCTTCGACGCCAATTTCAGGGACTATTTTTATCAGGGACCGGGATCGAACCAGGGTCTTGACCTCGAATTCTTATTTGGCGGCGGCTTTATCACCCAATCCTCATTCGGCATTGAGGGCGGCCTGGGGGTGTTTGGCTCTTATCGGCGAAGCACGCTCACTCACCTGGTAGGGTTGTAATCCCACGGCTGGGTATTAGGGATTGATTCTCCTCGAGAGTGACACTAACTTTACAGGCTAAACAAGATACGCCCGTAATTAGGAGCACGCGAAACGAACTATGGTGGAAGTGACAGTCAGGAAAGATGAGCCGTTGGAGCGCGCCTTGCGCCGGTTCAAGAAGAAATACGAGAAGGCCGGCATACTGAAGGACATCAAGCGCACGGCTTACTATCTCAAGCCCAGCGAGGAGCGGCGCATCAAGCGCTCCAAAGCCAAGCGGCGCCTGCGGCGCAATGCCACCCTGGAACTCAACCGCCGTTAAGCGCTACCTTTCACCAGGCCCCAATTAACTTAAATCCAGGCTTCCAGTCTGGATTTTTTTTAAACTCTAGCCCCGGTGTAGGGCCATGAAGTTCAATTCCACCACATTTCCCCGGGCCAGGCGGTCTGCCCAACACGCGCCGCCGGCGCCAATGATCATATGGCACTAATACGTACAGTCTCAGGTGTGCGGGGTATCGTGGGCGAAGAGCTGGACCCGGAGACGGTCTACCGCCATGTGCGGGCCTTCGCCCTGTTGCAACCGCCGGGTCCCATATTGGTGGCCCGGGACAGCCGGCCCCACGGTCTGGAGCTTCAGGATGTGGCCTGCCAGGCCCTGAGTGACGCCCGGCGACAGGTACAGATAGCGGGCCTGGTTCCCACACCGACAGCCCAATTTTTGGTGCCCCATAAAAGTCTGGCCGGCGCAATCGTGCTGACTGCCTCCCATAACCCTATTGAGTACAACGGCCTGAAATTTATCGACAGCGATGGTTGCTTCCTGGACCAGGGCCGGGCGGAGATCCTATTTGCCCGGGCCGATCAAACCGAGGCCCCCAAGCAGTTCACTTCCCGCCGCAGCCGGGGCGTGGACCTGATCGAGGCGGCTGGGCTGCACATCCTCGACATTCTGGACTTGAGCTGCATCGATATTGAAGCCATCATCCGCCGTAAGTTTCGAGTGGTGGTGGATGCGGTCAATGGGGCGGCCTACTTCGCCTTGCCGGCCTTGTTGGAGGCGCTGGGTTGCCAGGTAGTGCGCTTGAACTGTACCCCCGATGGCACTTTCCCCCGGGGCGCCGAGCCGCTGGCCGAGAACCTGGCGGACCTGTGCAGCGCTGTGAAAGAGCAGGGAGCGCACATTGGCCTGGCCACCGACCCCGATGCCGACCGGCTGGCACTGGTCGATGAGCAAGGAGCGCCGCTGGGTGAAGAACTGACGCAGGTGCTGGCTGTGGACGGCTTCCTGCGGCGCACTGGCGGGAGCAAACCGATAACCACCAACCTGTCCTCATCCATGCTGGTCGATCACGTGGCCCGCAAATACGGACTGGAGGTGCAGCGCTCAGCCGTGGGGGAGATCAACGTGGTGAACATGATGCGGGCGGTAGGCGGCGAGATCGGTGGCGAGGGCAATGGTGGCGTGATTCTGGCTGAATCGCACCTGGGGCGCGACTCACTGGTGGGGGCCGCCCTGGTGCTTGACCGGCTGGCCCAACAGACCCTGCCAATAAGCGCAATCAAGGCCGGCTGGCCTAACATGGAGATGGTAAAGCAGAAAATCCCCCTGGGAGATGAAGACTTGGAAGCTACACTCACCCAACTTGCGGCCGGCTTCACTGACGCGGAGCAAAACACGGTTGACGGGCTGCGGCTCCAATGGGCGGACCGCTGGGTCCATGTGCGCCGCTCCAATACCGAGCCGGTAATCCGGATTATCGCCGAAGGACCAACAGTGGATGACGCCCGCGGCCTGGTTGAGCAGGTTCGGCAGGCGCTGGCCGGCAATACGGGGGCGGCAGCATAATGATCCTGGGGCGCGTGGTGGGATCGGTGGTGTCGACCATCAAGGACCATAATTTAAAGGGGGAAAAGTTACTACTGGTGCAGCCGGTGGATATCGACGGCTCGGACTTGGGCGGCACTTTCATTGCCCTGGATCGGGCCAGCGCCGGTAAGGGCGACCAGGTGCTGGTGAATAATGAGGGGGGTGGCGCGGCCATTATGTACGGGCGCAAGATGCCGGTCCAGGCAGTGATCGTTGGTGTGGTGGACCGGGTGGATATTGAGTATACCGGTGACTAACCTTTCGCGGAGCTGAATATGGGTACTGGTCAAGACTCCCTGGACCAATTGATTAACAGGGTAATTACCCAGACTGCGCCCGGCCGGGATGCCTGTGAGAGCGGCGAATGGCAATGCCGTCTATGCCGGGACTGCCGTTGCCCGGAGCGAGACCTGGAGACGGTGCGCCAGATTATGGGCGCCGGCGCAGACCGGGTGGGCTCCACCCTCGGCACCAGGCGCAAGCCGGAAATGGCGGACTACATTGACCATACCTTGCTCAAACCGGACGCCACCGAAGATGAATTGCGGCAACTGTGCGCCGAGGCCCGGGAATACAGTTTCGCCTCCGTATGCGTGAACCCGGTGTGGATCGCCTTCTGCAAAGAGCAACTGGCCGGCGCCGATGTAATGGTGGCCACAGTAGTGGGATTTCCGTTGGGGGCCGTGCCGACAGAGGCCAAGGCGGGGGAAGCGGCCTGGGCGGTCCAGCAGGGCGCCGACGAGCTCGACATGGTTATTAATATCGGTTTCCTTAAATCGGGGCGCTACAAGGAAGTGGAAGAGGACATCCGCCAGGTGGTAGCGGCCGCTGGGGGGAGGACAGTCAAGGTGATTATCGAGACAGCCCTGCTGACCGATGAGGAGAAAATCCAGGGCTGCGTGCTGGCCCAGCGCGCCGGGGCCCAATTTGTCAAGACCTCCACGGGCTTTTCCAAGGGGGGCGCCACCGTCAAAGACGTGGCCATCATGCGCCGGGTGGTGGGCTCCGGCATGGGGGTGAAAGCCGCCGGGGGGATCAGGACCAGCGATGATGCCCGCCAGATGATCGCGGCCGGCGCATCCCGCATCGGGGCCAGCGCCTCGGTGGCCATCGCTTCGGGTAACGGCTAGCCTCGACCGGTCAACGCATTTCCACAGTTCTATTCCTTTCACGAGCGTAGAGAGTAAATTTATCCCATCTCAAAAGGATCAGTTCCACTATGAGTCATGCGTTTGTTTCAGGTAAGCCGGATGGGCCGCATCCATCGGATTGCCTGGTGCGCTACCAGCCCAAGCCCCGCAGCCAGCTAAAAATCCAGGTCGCATCAAAAGTCGATGTGCTGTTCGGGCGGTCCATCAAGGAGCTGACGGAGCAGACCTTGACCGAGTTGGGCATCACTCACGGTTTGTTGGAGATAGACGATGACGGGGCGTTGCCGTTTGTCTTGCAGGCCCGGATCGAGGCGGCAATCAAAAAAGCGTACCCTGATCTGGAAGCCGCCAGCCTGCCACAGATCCAATCCCATGCCCGCTACCCCGGCAGCCGCGAGCGCTTCCGGCGCAGCCGCATTTACGTCCCCGGCGCCCAACCCAAGCTGATGCTCAATGTGGGCCTCCACCAGCCCGATGGTGTGATCCTCGATCTGGAGGACTCGGTGGCGCCGGCGGAAAAGTCCTCGGCCCGGTTAATCGTGCGTAACGCCCTGCGCACCCTGGACTTTTTCGGCGCCGAGAAAATGGTGCGCATCAACCAGGGCGAGCGCGGTATAGCCGATCTGGAGGCAATCATACCCCAACCGGTGCACCTGGTGCTGATTCCTAAGGTTGAGACGGCCTACCAGGTACGGCTGGTGGCTGAGAAGATCGCCGAGATCGCCGCTGCCAGCGGTCGCCATGAGCCGGTTTACTTGATGCCGATTATCGAGAGCGCCCTGGGGGTGCTGAATGCTCTATCCATTGCCCAGGGGAGCGAGAACAATGTGGCCCTGGCTATCGGCCTGGAGGACTACACCGCCGACCTGGGCGTCCAGCGCACCTCGGAAGGCAGCGAGTCGTTTTTCGCCCGCAGTATGCTGGTCAACGCTGCCAGGGCCAGCGGTTTGCAGGCCATGGCCACCGTCTTCAGCGACGTCCAGGACATGGAGGGGCTGCGGGCCGCCGCCCTGGAGGCCAAGGCGCTGGGCTTCGACGGCATGGGGGCCATTCATCCCCGGCAGATTGCCGTGATCAATGGGGCCTTCGCTCCCGCTGCTGAGGAGATAGAGCAAGCCCAGCGAGTGGTATTGGCCTACGATGAGGCGCAAGCCAAGGGGCTGGGAGTGGTCGCGCTGGGCTCCAAGATGATCGATCCGCCGGTGGTCAAGCGGGCCCAGCAGACGGTGGACCTGGCGCTG
>JADFMC010000141.1 GCA_022564085.1 Fidelibacterota bacterium
GCGAGCCCTATGGTTCCGGAGACCAGCTGGAAACCCAGATGCATTTTCTCCGGGCCTTCGCGCCCTATATCAGCCGGGGGCTACAGGTACAGGACACCGACAAGCACTATAGCGATGAAGATGAGATTACACCAATATCAATTCACGCCCAGATTAGATAGAAATAGCCACCTATGAACAGTCGATCTGAAATAAAACTGGTGTTGGCCATGGTAGTCTTCCTGGTGGCGGGCAATCATCTCCAGGCCGGAGTAGATGAAAGCACATCAGAGGAAGCGCATCGTATTGACCTGCGGCAAGCCATCTCAATAGCTTTGCAGAAAAGCCTGGTCCTTAAAGAGGCTAACCTGGACTTGGAAATCGCCCGAGGACAGGTGAGAGAGGCCTGGAGCAATGTGTTGCCCAGCGTCACCGCTTCCGCCTCCTATTCGCGGAGCATCATACCACAATCTATATTCCTGCCCGCTATATTCACTGGTGGACTCTCGTCAGACCCACCGGTACCCATCCAGATTGGCGCCGATAATGTCTACGACGCCAGTTTAAGGGTAAATCAACCGGTGTTTGATGTTCGGGCGTTCGTCGGTGTCGGGGCCTCGGCCCGCTATCGTAACCTGCAATTGGAGGTGCTGCGGGGGACCACCCAACTGGTCGTTACCCAGGTACGCCAGGCTTATCTAAACGCGCTGCTGGCCCATGAGCAGGTTCGCCTGACCGAAGAAAGTTTGGAGAGGGTGCGACAAACCCTGGAAGAAGCAAGGGCGCTTAATCGATCCGGCCTGACAAGCGACTACGACGTCCTAAGGCTGGTGGTTCAGGAATCGAACCTGGATGCGGAGTTGCACCGCGCACGCATCGGCGAGGCGGCAGCCCGGCGCAACTTGCTTGTCGATCTGGGGATGCCGCCGGATCAGGGAATCATGCTGGAGGGCAACCTCAGCGAACTGGACTTACATGACTTAGCGAAGAACTCAGCAGGAAATAAAATTTTGTTGGAGATGGTAGGTTTCCATGGCGATGCCACGCCCCGTATAGAACCGGTGCTCAGGGATGCGCTGGCAAGTAGGAGCGATCTGCGGCAGAATCAGCTGGCCACCTCCTTGGAACGGGCGCGACTGACTGCCCAGTGGTCGGAGTTTTTCCCTACCATGTCGGTTTTCTATAATCGCAGCATCGCCGTTCAGACTATGGGCGATCCTGATCCGTGGGCTTTAGGTGACGCCAAGCAAGCCGAGCTAGCTTTGGCCGGAATCAGCCTGGAGATTCCGCTGTTCAGTGGATTCGGTAAAACTGCCCGGTTGCAACAGAGACGGGCAGCCCTGCGGCAGAGTCAAGTCCGCCACCGCCGATTGGAATTATTGGCGACCAGCCAGGTGCATACCCTTTTGTCAGACCTGGAAGACAGCCGCTACCGGGCAGAAAGCCAACTGAAGGCACTTGGACAAGCCCGTCGCGGGTACGAGATTGCCACTGCGGAATATCGAAGTGGGCTAGGTTCACAACTCCAAATCACTGATGCGGAGGTGGCCTTGCGCCAATCGGAATTCAACTATTCCAGCACTGTTTATGAATACCTGCTGGTGCGTACCCAGCTCGATATCGCTACCGGGGCGGCGCCTATTAACTTGGAAGATTTGGAGCTGCAATAATGAAGATGAGAGCAAATGAGTTACCAGTCAAACCAGCTAAGGAACGGACACCCAAGTTCAGGCCTGTATATACCGGTTTGCGTACCATAATCGTTCAAATGGGTATTGGATTATTGTTCATCGCAGGGTGTAGTAAGGCCGACAGCGCCGCGGACGACGTTGCAGCCAGGGAGTCATCTGTCACCGTCCCCAGCACCAAAGTGGTCAACGTGCGGGCGGCACAGGTACAACGATCCGCATTCATGGACTTCATTCATATTACCAGCTCGGTGGAGGCCTACCAAGATGTGACCGTATCCGCCGAAGAGAGCGGGGTGATAACAAAGTATTTCGTGGACAAGGGTACGGTACTCCGGCGGGGCCAGGCCATTGCTAAGTTAAAGGACGATGTTCTTGTCACCCAGTTGGCCGAGGCCCAGGCGGCGGCTGATCTGGCGCGGGAACAGTTCAAGCGCCAGAAGGTGCTCTGGCAGCGGGACAATATCGGCAGTGAGCTAGCCTACCTGCAGGCTAAATCGAGCTATGATGCCACTAACGCTAGAGTGAATCTGCTCAAGATCAGGCTATCCAACACCACCCTCAAGGCGCCCATAAGTGGCATATTCGAGGAGAAATACTTAGATATCGGCGAGATGGCCACACCCGGCCAGCCGATAATCCGCCTGATCAATACCGACCGGGTGCGGATTATCGGTGGAGTACCGGAACGCTACGCGCTATTTGTACACCCGGGGGACAGTGCCTGGATCACCTTTGATTTCCTGCCCGGCCAACAATACGCCGGTCTGATCAATTTCGTCGGCAATGCAGTGAACATCGGCAGCCGTACTTTTCCCATCGAGATAGTGCTGGACAATCCCCACCGTAGCATTAAACCCCAGATGGTCGCTGGGGTAAACCTGGTGCGAGAACAGTTAGACAATGTCATCACAGTGCCGCAGCAGATCATAATGCGCCTGGAGGATGGTTACCAGCTATACGTGGCTCAAGAATTCCAGGGCAAATTGGTGGCGGCGGCCCGTAAAGTGCAGCTGGGACCAAACTATGAAAATAGGGTAGTGATCCTGGAAGGCCTCGAAGTGGGCGAGCTGATCATCACCCTGGGATACCAACAGGTTGATCACGGTACGCCCGTGCGGGTGATCAATGCCGGTTCCCTGGCCTTTGCCACCGAGGGAAAATAGTGGCCCCTAACCATGAATCGGGGAAGTACCGGCAATTTGCCCTAACCTCCTTTGCCATCGATCACTTCACCAGCGTGGTGGTGCTCACCGGGGCTATCATCATACTGGGGGTCATCTCCTATATCACGCTACCCAAGGAGGCGGCGCCGGAAATCGTGATCCCCAATATCTTTGTCAGCACTACCTATCAAGGGGTGGCGCCCAAAGACATTGAAACGCTCGTGACCCGGCCCCTTGAGGAGGAGCTAAACACGATTTCCGACGTGCAGGAAATCACCTCCGTATCGGCTGAAGGCTACTCCCAGATCAACGTCGAGTTTGTGGCTGGAATGGACATGAACGAGGCCCTCCAGAAAGTGCGGGAACGGGTGGATGTGGCAAAAGCCGAGCTGCCCGAGGCGGCCGACGACCCCCGCATAATCGAGATCAATATGGCCGAGTTCCCTATCGTGCAAGTGAACATTGCCGGTGATTATGGTCTGGTAAGGTTGCGGGAGGTCGCTGAGGACCTGCAAGATCAGCTGGAGCAGATCCCCAGTGTGCTGGAGGTGTCCCTGTCGGGCGGCCTGGAGCGGGAAATCCTGGTGGCCGTAGACCTTTCCAGATTAAAATTTTATGACTTGGCCTTCAAGGATGTCATCGACGCCATCCGGAACGAAAATGTTACTATCCCCGGCGGTTCCATCGATGTGGGGGGCATGAAGTACCTGGTGCGCGTGCCCGGCGAATTCACCGCCGTAGAGTTAATAGCCGGCCTGGTGATCACCACCCGCCATGGCCAGCCAATATACATACGGGATGTGGCCGACGTCGATTTCGGGTTCAAAGAACGGGACACCTACGCCCGTTTGGACGATGACCCGGTGGTATCATTGGGAGTGAAAAAGCGCAGCGGCGAAAATATAATCGAGACAGCCCAAGAGGTACGGCGGGTGATCGAGCGAACCCAGCCCAGCATGCCGCCCGGCACTGTGATCAAGTTGACCTCCGACCAGTCAGAGTGGATCAAGGCTATGGTTGATAACCTGGAGAACAGCATCATCTTTGGATTGCTTTTAGTGGTGCTGGTGCTGTTATTCTTCATGGGTGTCCGGAACGCTTTCTTCGTGGGTCTGGCCATACCCCTGTCAATGCTGCTATCGTTCAGTATTTTGCAGCTGGTGGGCATAACCATGAACATGGTAGTGCTCTTCAGCCTGATCCTGGCACTGGGAATGCTGGTGGACAACGCCATTGTGGTGTTGGAGAATATTTACCGTTTCCGGGAACTGGGCTGGAGCAAAATAGAGGCGGCCAAACTGGGCACGGGGGAAGTGGCCATGCCCATTGTAGCCTCAACCGCTACCACCCTGGCGGCTTTCCTGCCCCTGACTTTCTGGCCGGGGATCGTGGGCGAGTTCATGAAATACCTGCCACTGACCCTGATCATTACCTTGAGTTCATCCCTTTTTGTCGGGCTGGTGGTGGTACCTACATTATGTTCCGCTTGGCTGGTGACCGAAGATGAAGTCCGGCCATCGCTAACGGGGCCAATGAAGTCAGTGCTGGTTATTGCGGTTTTGGCGGCCTTTCTGCTGGGACTGCGGTCCAATCCGCTAACGGCGGTACTGCTCGCCGGGACCGCCGGGCTGGCTTACCTGCTCAACCATTATTTCTTCAAACCGGTGGGGCGCTGGTTCGTGACCCGGGTCTTGGGCTGGATCTTGAAAGTCTATGAACGCCTGTTGCGCTGGGCACTGGGGCATCGGTTCTTCATGGTGGCCAGCGCCTTGGTAGCCATGGTAGCAGTGGTGATAGTTTTCAGCCGCACCAATAGTGGCGTGGAATTCTTCCCCGAGGGCGTGCCCCCGGCAGATGCCTATATCCAGATGGAAGCGCCGTTGGGAACCAATATTGAGCAGACTAATGCGGTAGTCCAGCACATCGAAGCGGAATTAAAGGGACTCCCCGGAGTGGCGGATTTTGAGTCGGTGCAGAGCACTGCCGGGTACAGTTCGTCAGGCCAGTTCGGCGGTGGACAGGGGTCTCACTTGGCCACTATTATCGTGCATTTCCTCGATTTTGAGGACCGGGCCCAGGATTCCTTCAAAAGCGTGAACGAGGTCAAGAGTATGCTCTCCAACCGGATTGCCGGTGGGGAGTTCACGGTGGAAATTCCCGGGATGGGTCCGCCCACCGGAAAGGCCGTCAATCTTGAAATCTCCGGCGAGGATGCGGATAAATTGAAGCGGCTGGGCGACGAGGTAGTGGCCCGGCTGGAGCGCTCACCAATCTTTGCCAAGCTGGATGGCCTGGAAAACGATATGGCCGATGCGCGGCCGGAGTTGGAGATTAAGGTGGACCGGGAGAAAGCGGCACTATACGGGCTGAACACCGGGGACGTAGGCAACACCGTCCGCAGCGCTATCAATGGGACCGAGGCCTCCAAGTTCCGTGACGGTAAGGATGAGTACAACATCGTGGTGCGGCTGGCCAAAAGATTCCGGAACAGCCTGGATATCATCAGTGAACTGACGGTGGTGAATGAACAGGGTGAGCAAATTCCGCTCTCTTCCATCGCCTCCTGGGAAATTGGCAGGGGCTCCGGGGATGTGAACCGCAAGGACCTGGAGCGAGTAGTGACTATCTCAGCGGCGGTGCGCCCCAATTTCAATGCCAATGCCGTATTGAATGAGGTCCGTGAAGAGCTGGCCGACTTCCAGCAATCGCTCCCTGCGGGCTACCGGCTGAGATACACCGGCCAGCAAGAGGAGCAGCAAGAATCTGAAGCTTTCCTGGGACGTTCATTCCTCCTCGCTCTGTTGCTGATTGTCCTGATCCTCATCTCGCAATTCGACTCAGTGCTCAAGCCGCTGATTATCCTTAGCGCGGTCATGTTATCGATCACCGGGGTGCTCATAGAGCTGATCGTCCTCCAGAAGCCGTTCAGCATTATCATGACCGGTGTGGGAGTGATAAGTCTGGCGGGCATCGTAGTAAATAACGCCATTGTCTTAATGGACTACGT
>JADFMC010000002.1 GCA_022564085.1 Fidelibacterota bacterium
ATAATCGGGTTTGGAAGGGTGGTTAATGGGTTGCGCAAGGATGGCACGGTTTTTCCATTGGACCTGGGTATCAGTGAAATGTATACAAGTGCGGGAAAAGGATTTCTGGGAACGGTTCGGGATTTGACCGAACAAAAAATCCTGGAAGAAAAAGTCAAAACCAGCTTAATTGAATTGGAACGCAGTAATGATGCCCTGCAGGATTTCACGCATATCGCTTCCCATGATCTGCGGGGGCCGTTGCGGAAAATCCTGTCATTTGTGGATATGTTGGAAGGTTGTTCGGTTTGTGAACATACCAGGAACGTGGATTTTTTCGGACGCATACAAAATGCCGCCACCAGAATGGACCAACTTCTTGAAGACCTGCTTGAGTTTTCCCGGTTGACTACTCAATCAAAACCCTTTCAATGGGTCGATCTAAATGAAACCGCCAGGGAAGTGCTGGATATTTTGGAACGTGAAATTTTCACCTCAAAAGCTGTCGTCAATATAGAAAAACTCCCGGAAATCGAAGCGGAACAATTTCAAATGATACAACTGTTCCAAAACCTAATCCAAAACTCTATAAAATATTCCAAAAAAGATGTCCCACCCGAAATTAATGTGAGCTGTCAAAGCAAAAAGGGTAATTGGGTCATTCAGTTTGCGGATAACGGAATCGGGTTCGATCCCAAATATGCCGACAGAATTTTCAAACCATTTGAGCGTCTGCATGGAAGGTCAGCTTATTCGGGCAGTGGGATCGGTTTGGCTATTTGCAAAAAAATTGTCAGCCACCATAAAGGCCATATCACGGTTGAAAGCGAAGTGAACAAAGGTTCTAAATTTATCGTTCACCTGCCCTTAAAAAATCTGCAGAAAGCGGCAGAGCCTGACCGCTGAATCTTATTCCAACGTGGGGAAAGAGGTTTGTCTCTTCCTGTAGGCACAATAAATCACGAGCATGAGGACGCCGATGGCAGTCATAGACGGCAGGAGCGCGGCGCGGTCCCAGGCGGAACGGAAATCGATCTCTCCGCCGATCTCGCCTGTGTAGTGTTTCAGCATTTCGGCGTACTCGATCATGAGATGCACGGGATAAATAGCGTCGGCGCTCCCTTCGACGCGCCGCACCGGCACGGTAAATATTTTCTCTTCCCCGCCGCGAATGGTGAATCCCATCATCTTGCTGAACTTATCCGCCACCAGTCCGGGCGGAAGCAGAAGCATCAGCCGCACATTTTTAAATGAAGACGAATTGTTCCTGAGCAGAACCTGCACCAGCGACCCGTCGCCCTGCAGGATCGTGCGGATTTCCCCGTCGATGACCGACTCCACCGGCTCGCGGAAATAAAACGAATCGGTATGAATCTGCGTATGCGCCGCTTTATCGCCGATTTTATATTTCGCCATGACCACGAGCGGATAACGTCCGGTTCTGAGCACCGGCGGATGATCGGTGTTCTCCAGCGTGATCCCCTGCCCCGGATCGAGCCGGACGATCTTGTTCATCATCACCATCTTGTGATGAAAATGAAACATGGGAAGCAGATCATGGATCGGTTCGCGTCCGCTGTTCCTCAGCGTAAGATGAATCCGCACCCGGCCCTCATCATCCACCAGCGTGTTGGTGGACAACTGGAGTGGTTGTCCAGCGGCGACCGCCCCGCCCGAAATATTCAGGAGCAATCCCGCCATAAGAAGAATAACCGCGTTTCGCATGGCCCTATTTTAGCACAGGAATGACGCATGACCCGCAGATTGCATGAGTATGTGTGTTAACCCCCCTTAAGAACGGCTAAAAGCCGCGTTCTATAGCCCCCCCTTGTCAGGGGGGAATTGATCGTCCCCCTTGTATGATGCCAAAAGTAATGTTCATGACAAAGCAAATACCAGCCTTTTTTCCGAAGAGAGCGTAGCGAACGGAGGGGAAAAGGCTGTAAACTAAACTTGTTTATTGTCGGGGCATGATAGACCGTTTCCCCCTTGGGTTTATAAACCCGTTTGTCAGCGTGGGTCGTCATGTCCATTCTCTGATTAACCCGAACGGTTGCCTGGGACTTTGAGCCCGCATCTACAAGGTTGGGAGGCAGAGCTATGAAAACAAGATCCTCGGAAGTTTTTATTGGTGTTGACGTTTGTAAAGACAGGTTGGACATCGCGAACGATTCCAATTCTGAAACATGGTCAGAATCCAACAACGACTCTGGTGTATCGTCGCTGGTCGATAGACTGACCTCTCTTAAACCTTCCCTGGTCGTCATGGAAGCGACGGGAGGCCTTGAGACGTTACTGTATTCGGCCTTGGTAGCAGAGGGTCTTCCTACAGTCGTGATCAATCCCCGCCAAGTCCGGGACTTTGCAAAAGCTCTGGGGAAACTGGCCAAGACCGATGCGATCGATGCCTGGGTACTGGCCCGCTTTGGGGTTGCGGTGCGTCCCGAAGTTCGACCTGTCAAAGACGAACGAACCCGGGAATTAGCGGCGTTAGTGACGCGCCGCCGCCAGTTGATTGGCATGCGGGCCGCGGAAAAAATGCGGCTAAGACAAACGGCTAAGTGGACGCGGAAAGACATTGAATCTCTTATCAAAGTTTTGGATAAACGTCTCGTTAAATTAGAAAAAGAAATAGCGGGCAACGTCAAAAACACTCCTGGCTGGAAAGAAAAGGATGAAATCATAACCAGCGTACCTGGAGCGGGTCCCAATTTATCGAGCCATCTCCTGGCCTGTCTTCCCGAACTGGGGAAACTGAACCGGAGAGAAATCGCGATGCTTGTTGGAGTCGCTCCCCTAAACCGCGACAGCGGTAAGTTTCGAGGAAGCCGAATCGTTTGGGGTGGACGTGCCCAAGTGCGCTCGGCCCTCTACATGTCCGCCCTTTCGGCTTCTAAATACAACCCCAGTATCAAATCGTTTTATCAACGTCTCATTGCAAAAGGCAAAAAACCAAAAGTCGCGCTCACTGCCTGTATGAGAAAACTCTTAACCATCATAAACACAATGGTTAAGAATAATACTGCGTGGAATATGAATCATTCTCTAACCCTTGACATTCATCACGGTTGCTGACAAGGGGGATTTAGGGGGTTGGTTTAAAATCGACAATTTTTCAACCCCCCTCGATCCCCCCTTGTCAGGGGGGAAGTTCATTATCCATACTTTTCGATGTGTCCGCAAATTCCGTGGAAGATCAGTTTTTTTATCCTTCGCTCGCGGGGGAGCCGGTGAGGAGGGGATTCTGGTATAATGAACGTGTCGCAACGTGGTGGAAATTTGTTCTTTTTTTGTCGGAAAGGCGTGACGCATTATGGGTTCGGGAAAAGTGGAAGTCATCTGTCCCTGCTGTGAGAGTAAGTTGCAGGTCGATAAAAAAACCGGCGAGGTCCTGTGGGAAGATAGAAAGGAGAAGCCCATGCCTTCGCTTTCCGATATGGTGAAAAACCTCGACACGCAGAAAAAAGAACAGGAATCCCTGTTCAAAAAGCGGAGCGCAGTGGAGAAAGACCGGGACCGCCTGCTGGACGAGAAATTCAAGGAAGCCCAGAAGAACGTCGATAGGTCCGGCAGTCGGCCCGAGCGTGATTTTGATTGGGATTGACCCGTCCGGTACTTCTGAGTTGCTTCAAACCTCAACCGTCATCCCATCGTAGGCCAGCTCTACCCCTTCCGGCAATTGGGCCGATACCTTTTTGTGATCGAATTTGTGGTTGATGTGCGTGAGGATCGCACGCTTGGGTTGGAGTTCCTCGACCGCTTCCAGGGCCTGGCTCAGGGAAAAGTGAGTGGGATGCGGATCGAATCCGAGCGCGTTGATAATCAGAACATCCAGGTTTTTCAGTTTGTCCTTCGAAGCGTCGGGGATCCCACTGCAATCGGTGATGTAGGCGCTGTTGTTGAGCTTGTAGCCCAGAATGTTCAGTCCTCCGTGGAGAATGTCGAGCGGAGTGACCGCTACGCCGCCCAGCGAAAATGTTTCACCGTTCAACGTGTTTAAAGTCAGCTTCGGCAATCCGCCGCCCACCTGCGTGGTCCCATTGAAAATATAATCGAATTTCGTGCGAATTGCGGAAATCGTGTTCTTGTTTCCGTAGCAGGGGATGACGGAGCCGTTGAAGTGGTTGAAGCTCCTCAACTCGTCGATCCCGTGCACATGGTCTGCGTGGTGATGGGTGTAAAGGACGTAATTGATATGGGTGATGTCGTTAGCCAGGCACTGTTGCCTGAGGTCGGTGGATGTGTCGATGAGCAGGTGGTTTCCGTTTTCGCGGATCAGGATGGACGAGCGCAGGCGTTTGTTGTGGGGATCGTCGGACCGGCACACGTCACAGTCGCAACACAGTGAAGGGACACCGGTTGAGGTTCCCGATCCGAGAAAAAGAATGTTCATGATAAGTGATTGGCAGGTTAGTGAAAAATTATTCTGAACGAAACAGGATTGTCGCCCTGAGTTGCCTGTGCCCCAACGGGGTATCGAAGGGTAGCAGACCTTTCAAAGTGAGGAACATGCTTCGATACCCCGTTGGGGCACAGGCAACTCAGCACGACATTGTATTCAAGTCAGTGTCGGATGTTGCACAGCGTATGGTCGTCCGCGCACGGACGGGTTTCAAATTGTATGGTCGAATGCGTGATGTGGAACTTGGTTTCAAGCAGTTCCTTTATATCCGTCAAAGTCGATTCAAACTGGTTCGCGTCGCTGTCATGAATCAGTGCGTGGGTACTCAGGGCATAGATGTTTGAACAGATGCTCCAGATATGGAGTTCGTGAATGTCCCGGACAGCCGGAAGCGCTATGAGTTCCCTTTTGACCTCCGTGATCGAGATTTCCCGCGGAACTCCTTCCAGCAAAATATGAAACGCATCGGAGAGTATGTTCCAGGCACCCCAGACCAGGAGCAGGGCGATGCTCGCCGCAAGAAGGGGGTCCACGATGTACCATCCGGTCAGCCAGATGATGCCGCCGCCGATCAGCACCCCGAGCGAAGCCACGAGGTCTCCAAGAACGTGAAAGAACGCGCTCCGAATGTTCAGGTCGTGCGTGTGCCGAAACGGATCCTTGAGATAGTAAATGACTATCAGGTTGGTCGCCAGGCCCAGCGCGGCGACGAGAATGACAATCTCACTGTCCACTGCGGGCGGGTTCTGGTAGCGTTGGACGGCTTCGTAAAAAATGCCGCCCGCCATGAGGATGAGAACCAGTCCGTTGACCACCGCGGCCAGAATCTCGATGCGGTGGTATCCGTAGGTTTTTTCTCCATTGGAGGGCAGGTAGGAGATTTTCAGGGCGAACCAGCTCAGGGTCAGAGCAAACACGTCGGTGAACATGTGCGCCGCATCGCTCAGCAGAGCCAGGCTGTTGGCCATGATGCCCCCGATCACTTCGATGCAAAGGATGAAGAAAGTGAGTAAGGCCGCTACTTTCAATCGGTTCTGGACGGCTGGCGAGTCCATTGTTTTTTTAGAATCCTTATCCATGGGAAAACATCTTTATTAACGTGTATTTAAAAGGGTGTCCTTGGTCGACCGGTTTCAATCCGTTTATTGTAAGTAACGGCCTTCCCTCCTGTCAAGGCAGACGGTGCCGGAGTTTTGATCTGGGACCATGTTTTTAAACTCGTATTTGAACCCAACCGGAATTTTGTGCTACATTAAGGCCCTTCAACCGCAACTTTTGTCCAAATATAGGAGAATAAAATGGCAACATTAGTATCCAAGCCTGCACCTGATTTTGAGGCCCAGGCTGTCATGCCCGATGGTTCCTTCAAGGCGATCAAGCTTTCCGACTATAAAGGGAAATATGTAGTGCTGTTTTTCTATCCGCTTGATTTCACGTTTGTTTGCCCGACGGAGATCATCGCGTTCAGTGAAAAACAGGGAGAATTCGAAAAGCGCAACACCCAGGACTTCGGCGTGTCCGTCGACAGTCATTTTTCACACCTGGCCTGGCGCAACACCGACCGCAAGCAGGGCGGATTGGGCGATATAAAATATCCTCTCGTCGCCGACCTCTCCAAGCAGATCAGTAAGGACTACGATGTTCTGGCTGACATGGGCATCGCGTTTCGCGGGCTGTTTTTGATCGATAAGGACGGTATCGTCCAGCACCAGCTCGTCAATAACCTGCCCTTGGGCCGGAACATTGACGAAGCGCTCCGGATGGTTGATGCGTTGCAGTTCCATGAAAAGAACGGCGAAGTGTGTCCCGCCAACTGGAAACAGGGCGAAGACGGCATGCAGGCCGATCCCAAGGGTTCACAGGATTATTTCAGTAAACATAACTGACTTGGGAAATCGGACCCATGGCCGGTTCGAGGCAAGTCGGTAACCATTTCCCGCGGGTGGGAAGAAAAATGCCCGCGGGACTTTTTTTTCTATGATAGTTCTATCCAACGACGACGGATTCACCGCCGAGGGCTTGCGTGCGCTTCGCAGGGAAATGATGAAAATCGCCGAGGTGGTGATCGTCGCTCCAGAGACGGAACAGAGTGCGATGGGCCATGCCATCACCTTGAACCAACCGCTCAAAGTCCGCAAAGTGGTCGAAAACGGCGAGTTCATCGGTTACGCCGTGAACGGAACGCCGGCCGATTGCGTAAAAATCGCCATCGCCGTTCTTCTGGAGGAGCCTCCCGAGATGGTGGTTTCGGGCGTCAACCTGGGAGGGAACCTGGGCACCTGCGCCATCTACTCAGGAACCGTGTCCGCCGCTACCGAAGCCGCGATCATGGGCATCCCCGCCATTGCGGTTTCTCTCAATACATTTGAAAATCCTGATTTCGGATTTGCCGCCGAGTTTGCCCGCAAGCTTGTGCCCCTGGTGCTGGAAAAGGAGAACGCGGTGGACGAATTCCGCACCCTCATCGGCGCCACCAATCCGGCCGATGCGGCCCCAGGCACGATCCGCAGGGAGTTCGCCACCAGTTTGGGAGAGAATGCCATCCACGGGTCGGATTCTGATGAAAATGCCGAGAAAGAGGTTGCTTTCTATTTCGCAGCAGGGGATATTTTGAGTATCCTTTAATACTGGAAGGGTCAACATCACCATGCGCCACTTCAAGCCACTTATCATTCCCCTGCTCCTTGTGTGTTTCGGTTGCCAATACTTGCCCTGGGGTAAGCCGGCTCCCAAGCCGATCTTTGTGGGCGAGCCGGAGTCCATCCTCGTCGAACCTCCCGAGGATGCCTTCGATGTAAGTTATCGATGGAGCATTCTGGATCTTCCCGACGAGAGCGCCCTGGTTCCCGATTTCTCCTCGTCATCCAACGTATTCACCTTTACAGCTGATGTCATCGGCGATTATATTTTCGCTGTGTCAGTGGAATCCTACGGTGTGGAAGTGGAGGATCACGTCCTGCGATTTATCGCCATGGAAGACACCAGTCTGGTACCTCGGGAACGGGTATCGCCGGAGGTGGCCGCCAGAATGATCAGCGAGGCCGCGGCTTCCTCCCCGGCGGCTAAAATCCTGCCACCCACCATTCTACCTATACTGCCATCGGCCGTCCCGAAGCCCACCCCGACTGCCGTCCCGAAGCCCGCCCCGACTGCCGCCCCGAAGCCTGCCGCCCCGAGCGTCACCCGGGCCAAGTCCGTCCGTAAAACATATGCCAGTGATTCAGTTCCCGGGCACTATACGATCCAGGTGAGTAGTTGGAAAACCGTCAGGCAGGCTCAAGCGGTCCTTCAGCAACTTGCCGATCAGGGCTATGATGCCTACATCCAACGAATATTGCTGGAAGATCGCAATGAAGTTTGGTGGCGGGTCCGCATGGGCGATTTTACTGATGTCGACGAAGCCAGGAAAATGCGCGATGGTATTGCGGTGACCTTCGAAGGGGCCTGGGTGGATAATGTCCGCAAAGAGGTGCTCGATGAGAGCCAATAGAGCATGATTTCCTGTACGATGGCCCTATTACGCAGGGAGACTGTTACCCATGTTTGAACCCGAAAACCTGCGTTTTAATTTTATTGACATCCTCAATGCTCCTCGCAGAGCTCTGAAAGCCAAGAAGATTTGGGCTCACCTCATGGGCCTGATGATGGCCTATCCGTTCTATGTGGTCCTGACTTACCTGGCACTGTTGTCGGAGGGTCGATCTGTCACCTCGACCTGGAACCAGTACGGCATCTATCCCTTCTTTCCCTGGGATAGCGGCGAGCTATCCTATTTATCGGGTTGGGCGATCTACGCCTTGGGACTCCTGATCTTTGTGGTCATCACACTCCTTGCCAGTACTGTCGTCAGTCGCATCGTCTATAAAGAGCTGAAGGGGGACCCTTTTTACTCGATCAAAGACGCTCTTACTTTCACCCGACGCCATGGACGCACACTGGCCTTCGCCCCCCTGGCCGTCGTCCTCATCATCCTTTTCTTCCTGGCCATGGCCACCGTCATGGCCCTCCTGGGGAAAATCCCCTACCTGGGTGAGGTGATATTCGTTAGCCTCTATCCACTTTACTTCGTAGGGTCCCTCTTCACCCTTTTCACCGGGGTAGTATTGGCCGTGCTCTTGCTCTACCTGCCGGCCATCATTGCCGCCTGGGAAGAAGACGCCATGGGCAGCACTTTTCAGGCTTACTCCATAACCTGGAACCAGCCCTGGCGGGTCGTGATCTACTCCGCCTTGATTGGCGTCCTGGCCCTGGCTGGGGCATTCATCTATGGATGGGTGATCACCGCCGGGTACCACTTCATCAATCGGGTCTTCGGGCCAGCCTGGTTGATGGGTGATAAGCTGGGTCCCATCCTGGCCTGGGCTGAGCAGATTGTCTTTTCCGGTTATAGCCGCCTTTTCTCCTACATTCCAGGACAAGGTGCCATCCTCTCCCCTTTGACAACCGGCTTGCAACCATCTGCTGTGACCGGTTGGGAAGCGTTCATGGGTAGCATCCTGGCCTTGCTACTTCTGCTCATTTATGGCTCGATATGGGCCTATGGACTCGCCATTATCAGCGTGGGTCAGAGCTTGGCCTTTCTCATCTATAAATTCAAAACCGATGATGAGAATCTCCTGGAGCGCAAGGACGAAGAGGACCTCGCGGCAGAGGACACTGATAAGAGCGCCGGCCAACCGGAGGGCAAGGCATCCCTGTCCTCGGCTGCAGACGAAGGTCAAGACGATGCGCAGCCGTAGCCCAGGGACTAGAATAGACCGATGACCGGGCCACCATGGCGCCGCCCCATTTAGAGTTGGGGAACTGACGATCATGATACTATCCAACCCGAGCCGACTCACAATAAGGGAGCGACCGAGACAGGATCACGTATGCCAGATGCTTGTTGTTCCAGTGAGCGACTATTTTTAAATTCCATGCTCATGAAAATTCCTCGGGGCAACCTTCACGAAATTGAGGAGCCGCTGTTTTTTCGTGAAACTCTTTTTGACATCGGCATACATAATTTGGGGGATGGACACACACCTGTAGAAACCGAGATTGTTGTCCATTCCAGGGGTGAGGATTTTTTTCTGGACGGCCAAGTTCGTACCACCTTGACCCTGGCCTGTGATCGCTGCCTTGTGGAGGGCATCTATCCCCTGGAAGGAAAGCTGCGAGTCTGGCTCGTCTCAATGGTTCGTCCTGACCTCGAGACGGACGAGGATCATGTCATGGTACTCGCAGCTCAACAGCTGGAGGTGGACCTGACAGAGGTCGTTGCCGAGAGCGTCTATCTCGAACTGCCACAAAAGACGCTTTGCCGAGAAGATTGTAAGGGCTTGTGCCCATCGTGTGGCACAAATTTGAATCAGGAGCAGTGCGGGTGTGAGACCGGGGAGATTGATGAACGCTGGTCGGCCCTCCTGCAAATCAAACAAAAATTGGAAAATGAATAGGGTATTATGGCTCATCCAAAACGGAAACAATCACTTAGTCGCTCTGCAAAGCGGCGGACCCATTGGACTTTAACGGCGCCCCAGATCGCTACCTGTACCCAATGTGGCCAACCTAAACTATCCCACCGTATTTGTGCCAATTGCGGGTATTATCGTGGGCGACCGGTCATCTCACCCCATCAATCGTAAATTCATCTGAACCAGATGCGTATCGCTCTGGATGCCATGGGTGGCGATCATGCCCCTGAGCAGATAGTCGAAGGGACTTTTGATTTCCTGCGGGAAGTCCCTGATCAGGACATCACTGTGGTCCTGGTGGGCCACCAAGACGTCCTCAGGGAGACAGTACGGAAATACTCCTTCGATCCTCACCGCATCCATATCGTTCACGCCAGTGACACGGTGGCCATGGATGAAAAACCGGCCAGAATAGTCAAAACCAAACCGGAGTCTTCCCTTGTGAGGGCAGTGAAACTGGTGCAGAGCAATGAGGCTAGCGGGGTCATCAGCGCCGGCAATACCGGTGCGCTGCTCTCCGCGTCCCTGTTCCTGCTGAAACGCATTCCTGGGGTTCGCCGTCCAGCGCTGTGCCCTTTCATTCCCACACCCGGCGGGGGCTTCGTCCTGTGTGATGCTGGTGCCAATGTCGATGTAAGAGCCAGCGACCTAGTGCAATTCGCAGTGATGGCCCGCGCCTATTCGATTCACCTGTTCGATCACCCCCAGCCTCGCACCGGACTGCTTAATATTGGCACGGAACCTGGTAAGGGGAACGAACTGACCCTAAAAGCCCATGACCTGCTAGCAGAACATATTCCGGACTTTGTTGGTAACGTCGAACCTCGCGATCTCTTCATTGGCAAGGCGGATGTTGTCGTTTGCGATGGCTTTGTCGGGAATATCCTGGTGAAATTCGGCGAGGGCTTGATCAAGAACTTGACCGAATGGGCGAAAGAAAAACTGAAACGCCACCCCATTGCTCTGTTTTCACTCCCTTTGATGCGCCCGGCCCTGAAAGATCTGGCCCACGATATGGACCATGAGGAATATGGCGGCTGGCCCCTCTTGGGCCTTAACAGCGTCGCTATCGTCTGTCACGGCTCTTCAAGTGCCAAGGCCATTAAGAACGCTCTAAAAACCGCCACCCGGTGTGTCAGCGAAAACCTGATCAACAGTATCGCAACAGGTATCAATGCCCATCTCGATATCTCCCAGGAAGATCATGCCCTCGCCACCTCGTAAAACCGCCAAGATCACCGCCGTAGGTAAGTATCTGCCTGAAAAGATCCTCACCAACTTCGACTTGGAGAAGATGATGGATACCACTGATGAGTGGATCCGCACGCGCACAGGCATCATCGAGCGGCATATCGTCGCGGATGGTGAAGCCACCTCCCACATGGCCACCAAGGCCGCCGAGGAAGTCCTCCGTAAAAGACAGATTGGCGCCGATGAGATCGACTGCATCATTATCGCCACAATGACCCCGGATATGATCTTTCCCTCAACGGCAGCCCTGGTTCAACACCAGCTCGGCGCCAGCAAAGCCTGGGGCTTCGATCTGTCAGCGGCCTGCTCAGGCTTCCTTTTCGCCCTGGATACCGGCGCACGGATGATCCAGTCGGGACAGTATCAGAAGCTGCTTGTCGTGGGGGCCGACACCATGAGCTCCATTCTGGACTACACCGACCGCTCCACGAGCATCCTCTTTGGCGACGGCGCCGGTGCGGTGCTTCTGGAGCCCTGCGAGGATGGACGGGAGGGGATCATAGACTCCATCCTGCGCACGGACGGCATTGGGAGCGACTCCCTCTACATGGAGGCCGGAGGCAGCCTGCATCCAGCCAGCGCCGAAACGGTGGCCAACAAGCAGCACTACCTGCGCCAGGATGGCCGTAGCGTCTTCAAATACGCTGTCAAATGGATGGCGGAAGTCAGCGCTGAATTGGCGGCGCGCAACGGCCTGAAGAGTAAGGATATCCAGTTGTTCATCCCCCATCAGGCCAACAAGCGCATTATCGATGCTTCCGCCGAACGACTGGGACTTTCAGAGGATCAGGTCTTGTCCAATATTGATCGCTACGCCAACACCACGGCCGCCACCATTCCGTTGGGAATGGCCGACGCTATCGATCAGAAACGGCTCAAGCCGGGTGATAACGTCCTCCTGGCGGCTTTCGGCGCCGGTTTCACCTGGGGAGCCATGTACATCCGTTGGGGCGAGGTCCTCTGACCATGACCGCTTTCATCTTTCCCGGGCAGGGTAGCCAAGTGGTGGGCATGGGCCGTGACCTTTATGAGGCCTATCCTCAAGTGAAAGAACTTTATGATACGGCCGTGGATATCCTCGATTACGATCTTCGTCAGGCTTCGTTTGAAGGGCCGGAAGACCTCCTGCAACAAACCCGGATAACTCAGCCGGCCCTGTTCGTCCATAGTATTGCACTTGACCTGCTGCTCAAAGAGCAGGGGACCCGCCCCGAGGCTACTGCCGGCCACAGCCTGGGTGAATATTCGGCAGTGGTTTCAGCCGGCGCCATGACCTTTGCCGATGCTCTGGAAGTGGTCAAGGTGCGGAGCAACGAGATGGCAACGGCCGGGGAAAAAGCCGCCGGAACCATGGCAGCGATCATGGGCGCCACTCAAGATCAAATTGATACGATTTGCCGACAGGCAGCAACAGTGGGGGTCGTGGTACCGGCCAACCTCAACGCACCCGGTCAGGTGGTCATCTCGGGTGATCTCGGCGCTATCGACCGGGCCCTGGAGATCGCCGGGGAGTTGGGCATCCGCCGGGCCATAAAACTGAAAGTGTCCGGTGCGTTCCATTCACCCCTCATGGCACCCGCCAGACCGGCCCTGCAAGGCGCCCTTGAGGCCGTTCAGTTCCGCGATCCACATATTCCCGTCTACCAGAACGTCGTGGCCCGGGCCGTCCACACCGCTGATGAGCTGCGGGCGAATCTGCTCAGCCAACTGGAAAGCCCGGTGCGGTGGGAGGCGACCATTCGCCAGATGTGGGATGATGGCGTCAGAGAATATCTTGAAGTCGGCGCTGGAAAAATCTTACAAGGATTAAATCGCAGAATTGTGCCCGAGGCCTTAACATTAGGTCTAAGCTCAGCTGCGGAAATGACACAATTAGATGTTTCAGCTTAAAGATAAAGTGGCCGTTGTCACCGGGGCTTCCCGGGGCATTGGCCGGGCGATCAGCTTGGCCCTGTCAGACGCAGGCGCCAGTGTCGCTCTGGTCAGCCGCTCGGCAGAGCGACTTGAAGAGGTGAGTGCAGAGATCATTGACCGGGGCGGTCAGGCCAGTGTCCATCCCTGCGATATCACGGATGGGGAGGCGGTAAGCGCCACTTTTAAGGCCATTGCGGACCAATACGGCGCCCTGCACATCCTGGTGAATAACGCCGGGGTGACCCGCGACAATCTTATCATGCGTCTGAGCAGCGACGATTGGGACGCTCCCATAAACACTAATCTTAAGGGAGCTTTTAACTGTATAAAAGCTGTGGTGCGACCCATGTTGAAACAGCGGTTCGGTCGCATCATCAATATCACGTCCATCGTAGGGATTACGGGCAATGCCGGACAGTCAAATTACGCCGCCTCCAAGGCAGGCCTTATCGGCTTGACCAAATCGACGGCCAAGGAGTTGGCTTCCCGCTCAATTACGGTGAACGCGGTTGCCCCCGGATATATCACTACCGATATGACTGCTGATATGCCTGAGGCTGCAAAACTAGCATTGACCGAGTCTATCCCCCTCGGTCGGTTAGGTCTACCGGAGGATGTGGCGCCAATTGTGGCCTTCCTGGCCAGCGAGGCGGCCAGTTACATCACAGGTCAGACCCTACTTGTTGATGGTGGGATGGTAATTTAATGGAGGAATAAGAATGTCAACGACTACGGAAAAAATTTCCGAACTGATTGCGGATAAACTGGGTGTTGAACTTTCCAAGATCAATCCGGATGCCAAATTCGTGGAGGACCTGGGCGCTGATTCGCTCGATACGGTTGAGCTCATCATGCAGCTGGAAGATGAGTTCAACCTGGAAATCCCCGACGAAGAAGCCGAGAAACTCACCACAGTTGGTGCGGTCATCGACTACATCGATGCCCATACCAAGTAAAGGTCTGTTTAGGATGCGACGAGTTGTTATCACCGGCATGGGCGTCGTGACCCCGGTCGGTAACACTGTAAATGAATTTGAGTCGAGCCTTTATTCCGGGAAAAACGGCGTCGCTCCGATCACCCAATTCGATACCGAACAATTCGTGACGAAGCTGGCAGCTGAGGTGAAAGGGTTCGACGCCACAGATTACCTGGACGCCAAGGAAATTCGCAAGATGGACCCCTTCACCCTCTTCGCTATCGCAGCCGCCGACCAGGCTTTGGCACAATCTCAACTCATGAGCCACGCCAACCCTGAACGGGTGGGCGTCATCATCGGCTCAGGGATTGGTGGCATCCATTCCTTTGAGGAACAGCACCGTCGGCTGCTGGAAGGTGGCCCGCGCAAGGTGAGCCCTTTTTTCGTGACCATGATGATCACCAACATTGCTGCGGGACAAGTTTCCATTCGTCACGGATTGAAGGGGCCCAATTACAGCCTCATATCCGCCTGCGCCACCGCTTCCCATACCATCGGTGATGCCTTCCGCATCATCAGGTACGGGGACGCGGAAGCCATCGTCGCCGGCGGAACAGAGTCGTGTATCGCGCCCATTGCGGTGGCCGGTTTCGCCAACATGAAGGCCCTCTCGAAAAACACCGACCCTGAAACCATCTGTCGGCCCTTTGATGCCAATCGGGACGGCTTCGTCATGGGCGAAGGAGCCGGCATACTGGTGTTGGAAGAACTGAGTCACGCCGAAAAACGGGGGGCTGAGATCCTGGGCGAACTGGTCGGCTACGGTGCTTCCGGTGATGCCTACCATGTTGCCGCTCCCGCCGAAGGGGGTGAAGGGGCCGTCCGTGCCATGAATTTGGCCCTCGACGATGCTGGCATACAGCCTGAGGAGGTGGGACATATCAACGCCCACGGCACCTCGACTATTCACAACGATAAGAATGAAACCATCGGCATTAAGACGGTCTTCGCCGATCATGCCAAGAATCTCATCGTCAGCTCCACCAAGTCCATGACCGGACACCTACTGGGGGCCGCTGGCGGTATTGAAGGCATCGCCATCATTCTGGCGCTAAGGCGGCAGGAAGCTCCTCCCACCATCCACTACCGCACACCCGATCCCGAGTGCGACCTGAACTATTCGCCTAATACCAGCACCGAGCATAGCTTTGACTACGCCATGTCTAACACCTTTGGTTTTGGCGGACACAACGCCGTTCTGATTATGAAGCGGTTTACCGCATAGCCCATTGGCCTATTTTCGCCGCCTGCTCCAATCTATAGCGATCTGGCGGCCAAAAAGAAGCACCAACCAACTGGAAAAACTGCTGAGCTACCGCTTTAAGGATAACAGCATATTGGAGCGGGCTCTCACCCATAAAAGTGTTACCGAGGTCTCACACCAAAACATGGAACGGCTCGAATTCCTCGGTGACGCCGTCTTAAGCCACGTCATCTCCGCCCAACTTTATCGCCGTTACAAACAAGCCTCCGAAGGTGAACTGACCCGACGGCGTTCGGCTCTGGTGAATAAGGACATTCTCTTCCATAGCGGTGAGTCAATGGGGCTCCACCGGTTCATCCGGGTTAACCGGGGCGTCAAATTAAGCGACGCAAGGGTGCGACGAAACTTGGTGGGCGATGCCATGGAGGCCCTCATCGGCGCCCTCTTTCTCGATGGCGGCATAGTCGCCGCAGAGAAGTTTATTTTGGGCCGGCTGATGAGGCAACAGAAAGAGTTAGGGGAGATCATCAATTACAAGGGCCAGCTCATCGAATATTGTCATCAGATGAACCTCGGCAGTCCTCGGTTCCGGCTCATCAAAACCAAGGGCCCTGAGCATGATAAGAAATTTGTGGTCCAGGTTAAAATCCGGTCACGTACCTTCCAAGAGGCTCAAGCGGACAACAAAAAAACCGCTGAACAAGAAGCGGCTGAGCTGGCGATAGAGGCCTTATCGCGGGAATTGAATTGAAAGATCCTGGGACTAGTTCTTGCTGGTTTCGGTTTGAATCTTCTTGATTTTGTCGCGAATATCGGCCGCCTTCTCGTATTCCTCTTCGCCCACAGCCCGGTTGAGCTGCTCCTCGAGTTGCTTGAGGTACTCATGAGGTAACTCTTCCGTCAGAGGACTTACCGGAGTCGTGCTGGCTGATGGCTCAATTTCTTCACGAATGGAGGCTTCATCCATCACCGATTCCAGTACGTAGATCGGTGCACCCACGCGGAGGGCCAGCGCGATGGCATCACTCGGGCGGGCGTCGATGTCACGGGTACCGAGCTGGCTTACCATGCTGATCTTCGAGAAAAAGGTCCCGTCCATGAGTTCGGAAATGACAACCTCACTGATCTCGATGGTGAGCTCATCCATAATGTTGCAGAAGAGATCGTGGGTCATGGGACGGGGCATTTGAACTTCTTCCAGCGCCAGGGCGATTGATTGGGCCTCAAAACTTCCCACGATCACCGGCAAATACCGGTCGCCAAGCGACTCCTTGAGAAGCACGGCATAGCCCTTACTGGGGGGATAAAAGGAAATCTTCTGTACCTGAACCTGAATCATAACAGTAGTCAATATACCTTCTACTCAAAAGATTGTCAAGGAAACCACTCTACTTCTGTGACATTTCTCGCTTGATGTCCGTCAATATCTCAATTGACGAGGGATCGTGATCCCCCAGCAACGCCGCATAGTACGAAATCCAATCAATCAAATGCAACAATGTCAGGTTTCGCTCCGGAAGGCTGTGCCCCTTGCCTGACAGGGTTACTTCCGATAGTCTCCCGGTCAGTAAATCGCCTCGGGTCCCCATGAGACGGCCCGCCAGCTCTCGACGCAAGGCCACCCGGGGGTGATCCATCTCGTCCTCCAGCCAAAGGACCAATACGTCTCCCTGGCCTTTGATGCGCTCAGCCAAACCTACGATCTCGTTGTGGTTTTGTTCCGGGAGCAGGTTGTGGCTGGAGAAAAGTTTGCTATTTTCCGCCAGCTGTCCCCGGAACCGGAGGGCCAAGGTTTCGGTGGTCCCCGTGGCGCCATAGATGATGGGCAGGCGTCCCTGGATCAACCGGGCCACCTCCAGGGCTTTGTTCTCGGTTTGGTCCACTTCGCTGAACTGGGCCCCATCGGCCAGCATGAGCGCCGCCCCGGAGGCCAGGTCGTCCAGAACGGCTGGGGGCAGCAGGCCAAAGGCCACCAGGACCCGGGAAATGGCCGCCACCGAATAGCCGATCGCCGCCCGGGGCTGGAGACCCCCGGGTATGGGCAGCAGGTCCCAACCGGCGGCTTGAGCGAGCTTGACCAACTGGCCACCGCTGGCTATCACGGCGACCCGGCCCCCTTTTTTGGCGGCCTCATGGGTAGCTGCCAGCGTCTCTTCGGTATCGCCGGAATAGGAGGAAGCCAAGACCAGGGTGTGGGCATCGACCCAGTTGGGCACCCGGTAGCCTCGCACCACCACCATCGGTACCGGTGAGAACTGCTCGGTCCAGACGCGCACCAGGTCCCCACCGATGGCAGAGCCCCCCATACCCAGGAAAAGGACCTGCCGCGGCGCCTCAACCGGCTGTGACGGCGACCAGTCGACAAATGTCTCCAGGATTTGGGTGATCTGCCGGGGACAGCCTTTGATAGCCGACCCCATGTCTCCCCGGTCCAGGCGTCGAATGCGTTCTTTCATCGTCAGCCTCTCACTACGGTTTGTTCCTACCAATCACCGATGACTCGCGCGCCACGGGGTTACTTCCTGCGATTCAGGACAAGCCGGGCAAAATCAGCAAGCAGAGCTGTGTCACCCCCTAATGGCGCCAGCTCCTCAATGGCTTGATCCACCGTCCGCCGCACGGCCTCTTCGGCCTCATCTTTCACATCAGTCTCCCGGAGAACCTCCCGCAGGGCTGCCAGGCCTTCCTGTAGGTCACCTTTGGCCAGGGCGATGGCCTGATCAACCTTTTCGGGGGCCCGGGTCAAGGCGGAGATCATCAGGTAGGTCTTCTTCTCGGCCAGAAGGTCGCTGCCCAGACTCTTCCCCATGGTACCGGTATCGGAAAATATTTCGAGTAAATCATCCTGTATTTGAAAGGCCCGCCCCAGGAGCTGTCCAAAGCGCTGCACCCCCTTCACCTGGGCCTCGCCGGCCGATACGCAGAGGGCCCCCATTTCGGCAGCCAACCCCAGCAAATATCCCGTCTTCAGGTCAATCATTCGCAGATAATCTTCCATTGAAACCCGGGACCGGCCCTCAAATTCCTTGTCCAGAGCCTGACCTTCGCAAACGGCCAACGCCCCCCTGGTGAAGGCGGCGGTCAGCGCCGCCACATTGACCACGGACCGGCGCACCTCCGCCAGGGCCAGGACGAAGATGGCATCGCCGGTCAGGATGGCCACCCCATCGTCCCACTTGGTATGCACCGTTGGCTGGCCATGGCGGGTGTGGTCCCCATCCATCACATCATCGTGCACCAGGGTAAAATTATGGAGGGCTTCCACCCCTACGGCGGCGTGGAGGGCGTCCTCGTGCCCACCGCCACAGGTCTGGGCCGTCAACAGCGTGAGGATCGGCCTGAGTCGTTTGCCCCCGCCGGCCAGGACGTAATGAATCGGCTCGGTCAACAGACGGGGCCCCTGGGGATAAACGGCCCCCAGCCGCTGGTCAATCTGGCCACGGAGCGTCGTTAGAACATCGGGAGTGAGGGTCATTCGGCCAGCGTGATCTCGCCAAAGTCCAGCAGCTTGGTCAGTACCAGGGATTTGATCTCTTCCAGACGCAGGGCTGTGCGGGCCTCAAAACGGCAGACGATCACCGGTTGGGTATTCGAGGCCCGCACCAAGCCCCATCCATCGCCGAATTTGATGCGCACACCATCGATCGTAATACAGTCGTAGTTCGCTTTAAAATAGTCCTCGGCCGCCCGGGCGATCTTGAATTTTTCGTCATCGGTGGGACATTCAAGCCGAAGTTCGGGTGTACTGTGGTAGGTTGGAATCTTGGCCGCCAGCGCCGAGAGTGGCTCCCGGGTGCGGGACAGCAAACGAATCAACCGGAGCGAGACGTAGATGGCATCGTCGTAACCGTAGTATTCGTCGCCAAAGAATATATGCCCGCTCATTTCCCCGGCAAGGGCCACTTTTAATTCACGCATCTTCTCCTTGATGAGACTGTGCCCCGTCTTCCACATCACCGGCACGGCCCCATGCCGGAGTATCTCCTCTTCCAGGGCCTGTGAGCACTTCACATCAAAAACGATAGGCTCGCCGGGCCGGGCCACCTCCTCCAGGAAGATGGCCAGGAGGGTGTCGGCGAAGATGACCTGCCCGTGCTCATCCACCACCCCTATGCGGTCAGCGTCACCGTCATAGGCGATACCCACGTCATACCCGCCGGTTTTGACCTCGGCGATGAGATCCTGCAGGTTGCGCAGCTCGGTGGGATCGGGATGGTGATTGGGAAAGCGGCCATCCACCGTGCAGTAGAGTTCGGTGAGTTGGACCCCCAGCCGCTTAAAGATCTCCGGCGCTGCCAGAGCGGCGGCGGCATTACCGCAGTCCATCACCACCTTTAACGGGCGGTCAAGACTGATCTTCTCGGCCAGCATGTCCATATAGGTCGTGAGCAGGTCCACCTCCTTCAAGGTCCCCTCACCCACTTCGAAGTCCGACGTTTTCATGAGGGACCTGAGCTGTTGGATCTGATCCCCGTAGACGGCGCCCTGTTGGTAGGACAATTTAAAACCGTTGAACTCCGGGGGATTGTGGCTCCCGGTGATCTGCACCGCTCCGTCGATTTTCAGATGGAACATGCTGAAATAATTGGTCGGGGTAGGCACGATACCAATATCCACCACATCGACGCCGGTGCTCAACAGACCCTCGCCAAACCACTTTTTCAGATCGGGGGTGGTGAGGCGAACATCGCCGCTTAAGGCAATCGATGCCCCACCCCGGCGGCGAACGAACGTTCCGAAGGCTCTCCCCAGGTCCACCACCACCGGTTGGGGGAAATCATCCTCCACAACTCCCCGAATGTCATACATGCGAAATATGTAGTCTTGCACAGTTGGCTCCTACGTTGTTAACCCGGGACTCGCCGTCCGTTGACCCAGCACCACCGAGTTTGTGGCGCCGGTAACCCCGGGCATATTGCCCGCCATGCCCTGGATGTGGGCTACCGCCAGGACAGCCATTAAAAAAGCTTCTTTATAATCGGGGTCAATCCCCAAAGTATCCGACGTCACCACGTCCCACCCTGGCAGCTCGGCCTGTAGGTCGGCCATCAGTAGGGGGTGCCGCACTCCGCCGCCGCTGACAATGAGGATATCCACCGATCGGTGAAATTTAACAAATTGGCGAATGTTATAGGCGATGGATCTGGCCGTAAAATACACCAGTGTCCGCAACAGATCGGCAGGCGGGATCGGGAACCGTACCACCAACTGCTGCACCAACGTCCCCCCAAACTCGTTCCGCCCCGTCGATTTTGGCGGTCGGCGGCGAATGAAGGGGTGGCCCATGAGCTCGGCCAGCAGCCCCTCATGGATGACGCCACCGGCGCTGTAGCCCCCATCCCGGTCAAAGGGGCTGTCAAACAGCCGCTGGGCCGCCTCATCGATCAGCCCCATCCCCGGACCGGTGTCGAAGCCCAGGACATCCAGCCGGCCGGTATCAGAAGGAATGGCGGAAATATTCGCCACACCGCCCAGGTTCAACGTCACGGTGGGGCTGGATCGGGATTGGCAAAGCAGCCAATCGAGGTAGGGCATCAGGGGCGCCCCGTTTCCCCCTACGGCTAGATCAGCATCACGAAAGCCCGATACCACCGGCGCACCGAGCCGTTGACTGAGGGGCGCCGTAGCCCCTACCTGTAGCGTGAACCGCCCATCCCTGTGGGCCACCGTCTGCCCATGGCAACCGACCAGGTCAATCGGTCGCCCCTTCAGGAATCGCTCGGCGTCCTGGGCATACACCTGGCCCAGGCGAATGTGCAGGGCAGCCAGATCCTCAGCCCCACCGGTGAGGGCCCCGGCAATGGCCGCTTTCAAGTCGGCTTCAAAGGGTAGCATGACACAGTCCAGGATCTTAAACCTGAGTTGGCCAGGGGAAAGGGTGATGCGCGCTAAACAGGCATCCACGCCGTCCATGGATGTCCCCGACATCAACCCCAGGACCGTCCACCCTTTCGCCCTGGTAGCCACGGCTCAGCCGACGCTCTCCAACACCTGCCGCAGAGAGCCATCGGCCAGCTGCAACCGCCGGCGGGACTCCTGGGCGCCCCAACCCCGCAGCTGCATCGCCAGGGCCGTCTTGACCTCGCCATCGGTCCGTTTGAGCAGCTCAAAGGCTTCCTCATGTGAGAGTCCGGCGAGGTCTGCCACGATGCGACTCCCCCGGTCCCACAGTTTGTCATTGAGCGCTTTCAGGTCCACCATCACGTTTCCATAGGTCTTATTGATTTTCACCATGGCCGTCGTGGTAATCATGTTCAATACCAGCTTGGTGGCGGTGCCGGCCTTCATGCGTGTCGACCCGGTGATAACTTCGGGACCGACCACGACCGGGATGATCACATCGGCCTGGTCACTCAGGCCGGCTTCACCGGTGCAGACGAGCAATCCGGTGGCGGCCCCCACTTGCCGGGCATAGGCCAGAGCCCCCTGCACGAAAGGGGTGGTGCTGCCGGCGCTGATGCCGAGCACGCAATCCCTGGATGAAAGGTCAAGGGCCTCCAGGCTTTCGGCCCCCGCTTGGGGACGATCCTCCACCCCTTCCACCGAAGCGGTTAGGGCGGGGTCGCCGCCAGCGATAATCCCCTGCACCAGGTCCGTCGAGACCGAATAGGTGGGTGGACACTCGGCGGCATCGAGGACACCCAGACGACCGCTGGTCCCGGCCCCGACGTAGATCAGGCGTCCCCCGGCGCGAAAACTGACCACGACACGCTCCACAAACGCCTCGATGCGGGGCAGGACCCGGCGAACAGCTCCGGGTACGGTTGCGTCTTCATCATTGATGAGCGCCAAAATCTCCGCCAACGGCTTGCGGTCCAGATCCTCTGACCGGGGGTTCCGCTGCTCAGTGATGAGATGCCCACGCCGTTTGGGTATGTTCATGGCCCTCCCCTCCGCTTCCACTTGCTTTTTGCTCGCTAGTGATATAACCTTCCACCAGGCGAACCCTCACCAACGGGGTTACGATGAATGTTACAACACAACTTTGGCAGCACTGAAGGATAATATGTCACCGTCTTCCCCTCCCTGAAGGATGGGTGGCGCGGGCCGGTGGCAACATTTTTAATGACCCGCTCTAGCAGCTCTCGTTCCCTTTCAGAACCGACGCCAAATCTTTTCCATCCATGCTCGAACTAACGCTCGCTCTCTTGGGGGTCGCCCTATCGGCCTTTTTTTCCGGCTCTGAACTGGCCTTCATCACTGCCAACCCCCTGCAGGTGGAGGTCTGGTCCAAACAGAATCGCCGGGGAGCTAGCCAGGCCCTGCGTCTCATGGAGGACCCGGACCGATTCCTCATCAACGTCCTGGTGGGTACGACCCTCTCCAATATCTTTGCCACCAGTTTCGCCGCGACCTACCTATTACGGGCGGGGTGGCATCCAGTGGCAGCCCTCGCTGTCATCAGTGCTTTTATCCTACTGTTCGGTGAAGTGCTTCCAAAAACCATTTCCGGTGAGCGTCCCAACCACTTCTTCCGGGTCGTGGCCCCCCTGCACCGGCCCTGGCAGATCCTGTTCGCCCCGATCAGTGTGCCCCTGCGCAAGGTCACCAGCCGATTCCACCCCCAGGGCCCCTCGACCACCGATCGGCGCGATGAAACCACCCTGGAACGGGAGGACTTGAAACTGCTGTTCGCCGCCCAGAGTGATCCTGAGGTCCTGCCGGAACACGAGAAACAGCTGATCAGCCAGGTTCTCGATCTGCGTGACATCCCGGTGTCCAAAGCCATGACCCCTCGGACGGAAATGGCCGCCGTCGCGGAATCTGATGTATTGAGCAACGTCGTCCACACTTTCATCGAATCAGGGAACTCCAAATTGCCGGTCTATCGGGATAAACACGATGATATCATCGGCGTGGTGTATCTCTACGACATGTTCAAACACCCGAAGGATCTGGCCTCGATCATCCAGCCTGTGACGATGGTCCCCGCTTCAAACACCATCATGGATGTCTTCAAACAACTTCAACGGACTCACCGCTCCATCGCTATCGTCCTGGACGAATACGGCGGGACCGCCGGCCTGGTTACTCTGGAAGATCTATTCGAAGAACTGTTCGGTGAATTCGAAGACGAATTCGATGCCCGGGTGAGCGAGAGCACGCGTCTGTCCGATGGCTCACTCCTCATTAGCGGTAAGACCAAGGTGGAGGACCTCAACGGTCAGCTTCAATTGCAAATCCCGGAGGGGGATTATGAAAGCATCGCCGGATACCTCGTCGCCACCCTGGGCCGCATTCCCTATAAGGGCGAGCGAATCTACCTCCCCTTCGGACAGGTCGTCATCAAGAAATCTTCCCTGCGACGGATCGAGCAGGTGCAAATCTATCCTGGATCTGACGGCGGTTCACTCGGTCGAGGTTAACCCCTCCTCGGGATCGCGCCCGATCCACCAAATCATCATCGCCAGCAAACCTAGCGACAACAGGTTGCTCAGGTAGGGATTGAAGCCGAATCCAGCGGGAATATACCCAGCCAATAGGGTTACACCGGCCACGAGCAATCCGTAGGGCAATTGCGTACGCACGTGATCGATGTGATCTGCGCCCGATGCCATGGATGACATGACCGTGGTATCCGAGATGGGTGAGCAGTGATCGCCGAAGATGGCGCCAGAGAGGATCGCGCCAATGCTGCCCAGGAAAATGGCCTGCTGGTGCGCCTCCGGCAGCTGGGCATCAATAGGCAGCGTATAGGCCAGGGGAACCACCAGGGGGACCAGAATGGCCATGGTGCCCCATGACGTACCGGTGGAGAAACTGATCAGGGCAGCAATCACAAATGTGATGGCCGGCAGCAATCGGGGGTTCAAGATATCCTTGGTGACAAAGAAAATATAATCGGCGGTATGTAGATCGCTGGCTACATGCTGGAGGGAACGAGCCAGGGTGAGAATGACAACGCCGATGACCATGGCCTTGAAACCGACCAGAAAGGCATCCACTGTGGCCCCAATCGACAGGGTCCTCGCCCCGATGGCCAGCACACCGGCCGCCACAGTTCCGCTGAAGGCCGCCCAAATGAGCACCTTGAAGGAATTGGCCGCGCCAATAATCTCCCTCAGCGTGTGGTCGTCCGCCTCGAGATTGGCCTTGCCGTTGAGGTACAAACCGGCCAGCAGTGTCAGCACCATAATGCCAATTGGCACCACGGCCGCGTACCAGTGATACCGGGTCCCCTCCGGTGGGAGGAGCTGGGCCAACTCCCGGTCCAGCAGCGGCCTGGCCCCGTCACGCAGCACCTTCCCTTCGACAATGCTCCGCCGCTCCGCCGTATACATAGGACCAAAATCGCGCCCGGAAATGGCCAGCAGCGCAACCATCAGCAGTGCCATGATGGAATAGAAGCTGTAAGGAATGGAGGCGAGGAAGGTCACGTAGGCGTTGCCTGGGATCTCAAGGGCTTGAAAGCTGCTGTTGATCAGGCCGAGCTCAAAGCCGATCCAGGTGGACGCCAGGGCGATGCTGGCGATGGGCGCCGACGTTGAATCGACCAGGTAGGCGAGCTTCTCCCGGCTGATCTTCAATTTATCGGTGAAAGGACGCATCGTATTGCCCACCAGGAGGGTGTTGGCATAGTCGTCAAAAAAAATGAGCAAACCCATGAACCAGGTGGCCAGCTGGCCGCTGCGCCGATTACTGGCGTGCCGGGCCAGGACCTCCACAATGCCCTTGGTCCCGCCGCTACGGGAGATAATCCCAACCATCCCGCCCAAGGTCATGGTGAACAGCACAATGCTCATATGGTCTCGGTCGGTGAGGGCGCGAATGAAATAGGCATCTACGGTCCGCAGAAATCCGGTGAAGGGGTTCAGTCCACCCCCCATGGTGAGGGTGGCCCCCAGCCAGACGCCGCAGAACAGTGACAACAGTACCTGCTTGCTGATGAGGGCCATGGCGATGGCCAGCAGGGGGGGCAGAATACTCACCAATCCCGGCAAGACATATAGCTGGGCGACACCAGCCCCGGCAGGGGTGACGACTTCCAGACGCGCCCGACCGAGCACCGACACGACAACGTCGTGGATATGCGTCACTTCGCCGTCGAATTCCACCC